>ONCN01000182.1 GCA_900316335.1 uncultured Eubacteriales bacterium
TTGCGTGCTGCGCGGACGGCCAATGGCCGCCCCTACACGGGTGCAGGGCCGGCGGGGTGGTGACCGGGGGCTATGGCCGATGAGCGACGCGTAGCTAGTCCCTTGGGAGTCATACTTCGTGACTCTTCGAGTTCGGCCACTACGGGGCGGGGGCGCAAGTATGATGAGATTATATAAGGAGGACGTATGAACGAACAAACGACAACGTGCGAGGCGGCTGCCGAGGCTGAGATCGTGGCGGCGCCTGAGGTGCCCGCGGCTTCGGCTGAGGCTGGAACGCCTGCGGCTGAAACGGCGGCTGTGGATGCGGGGCGCTCGCTTTTGGAGCGGTTTTTGGCCGCGCAGGCGCGTTATCTGCGCTACCGGGCGCTGCGGCGGGCGGCGGAGGCTGCCAAAGCGGAGTTCCCGGAGCTGGATTTTGACGCGGCCTTGGACGATCCCGACTTTGTCCGGCTGATCCGGGCCGGGGTGGATCCCGGCGCGGCCTGGGCCGTGCTGCACCGGCAGGAGCTTGCCCAGGACCGCCGCGCGGCCCAGGCGCGTTCGAGCGCCGAGACCCGCCCGGCCGAGAGCGCCGTGCGGCCTGCGGCTGCGGCGCTTTATCGCACCGATCCGAAAAAGCTGACCCGGCAGCAGCGCAAGGAGCTGCGCCGCCGGGCAAGCCGGGGTGAGACCGTCACCCTGGAATAATACACGTCGGCCACGGCTCCGCCTCAGGCGGAACCGCGACACATATTGTTTTACTGTGAAAGGAGAATTCTATGGCAACTGATCTGAACACCACCGGCCCTCTGGTCAACACCACCACCGGCGAGGTCCACGCCTTTGACCCCGCCAGCGCCCAGGCCACCGGGGCCATGTCCCCCACCAT
Source organism: uncultured Eubacteriales bacterium (assembly GCA_900316335.1). Lineage (GTDB taxonomy): Bacteria > Bacillota > Clostridia > Oscillospirales > Oscillospiraceae > JAFRPC01. Next base: position 872 of record ONCN01000182.1, read on the forward strand.
GAAGACCTACTACGACACCGAGCTTCTGGAGAACGCCCGGCCCCGTCTGGTCTTCACCCAGCTCGGCAAGAGCCAGTTCCTCCCCGCCAACCACGGCGACACCGTCCAGTGGCGCAAGTGGAACACCTTTGAAAAGGCCCTGACCCCCCTGACCGAGGGCGTCATCCCCACCGGTCAGCGTCTGGGCCAGTCCGCGATCCACGTTTCGGTCCAGCAGTACGGCGACTACGCCGCCATCTCCGACCGTCTGGATCTGCACGCGGTGGACAACGTGATCCTCGGCGCGGCCGAGGAGATGGGCGCCGCCTGCGGCGAGACCGCCGACACCCTGGTGCGCAACGAGCTTTGCACCGGCACCAGCGTGATGTACTGCGACACCCTCGACGACGACGGCAACGTCGTGTCCACCCCCGTAAGCCGCTATGAACTCACCGCCGCGAACAACCGTCTGACCCCCGACATGGTCAACAAGGCCTACACCTTCCTCAAAAAGCAGAAGGCGCCCACCTTTGAGGGCGGCAAGTACGTGGCGGTCATCCACCCCTCTGTGACCTACGATCTGCGCTCGAGCCGCGACTGGCTGGAGGTCCACAAGTACGCCGCCACCCGTGAGATCTTCACCGGCGAGATCGGCGAGCTGCACGGCGTGCGCTTCATCGAGACCACCGAGGCCCCCGTCTTTGCCGGCGAGAACCTGCTGGGCGACCAGGTCTACGGCACCGTGAACGCCTACACCGCCCGCGACACCACCCAGAGCTGCGAGTTTGGCCAGGTTTCCGGCTTCAAGGTCACGCTCAGGGAGACCACGACCCAGCAGCAGGCCCAGGCGCTGGTCGGCCGCAAGCTGTACGTCGTCCACGAGGGCGCGGTGATCGCCGCCTGTGAGGTCGTGGGCGCCACCGCCGCCACCCATCAGATCTGGCTCACCGAGCCCGCGCCCGGTCAGATCTCGGCCAACGATCTGCTCTATCCCGGCGAGGGCGGCAACTGCGTGGACGGCCCCTGCGCGGTCTACGGCACCCTCTTCTTCGGCAAGGACGCCTTCGGCGTTGTGGATCCCGAGGGCATGGGCGCGGAGATGATCATCAAGGACCGCAGCCAGATCGGCGGCCCGCTGAACCAGTTCAGCACCGTGGGCTACAAGTTCGAGACCGCGGCCAGGATCCTCTACCAGAACCGCATGGTCCGTGTGGAGAGCTGCTCGGCCTACTCCGGCGTGGACGAGGCCAACTGATCAACCATCGGCGGGGGCCTTGCCCCCGCCCCCAGAGAAAGGAGAACCGCATGAAGCAATTGGAACAAGCCCTGCACGCCGACGTGCGCGTGCCCGTCACCCTGCCCCGCGCCACCGGCCGGGAGGAGGACTTCGTCTTTGTGGCCCTCAACGGCAAGGGCTACACCATCCGCCGCGGCCAGACGGTTTTGGTCCCCCGGCCTGTGTATGACATCCTGGCGGAGTCTGAGCGCCAGCAGCAGCGCCAGCAGGCCTTTATCCGGCAGCAGCAGGAAAACGCCGCCCGCTCGGCCGCCGTCACGGGCCTTGCCGATCTGTAAGGAGGGCGCAGGATGAGAGAGCCGGACTTTTTCTTCTTCCGGGGCTGCTCCCCGGTTTTGGAGCTCTGGCTGCCGCTGAGTCTGGACGAGCAGAGCGTGCTTTGCGCCACCTTCTCGCAGGGCGGGCAGATCATGCTCGAGTGCGTGCAGAACGTACAGAGCCACAGCCGCTCCGAGATCGCGCCTGAGGTCGATGGCCGGATGGTGCGCCTGGCGCTGACCGAGCAGGAGACGATGGACTTTTTGCCCGGCGACTGCGAGCTGCAGCTTCGCGTGCGCACCGAGGCGGGATCTGACACGTTCTTCCCCCTGTGCGGCGCGGTCGGCCAGGCGAGAAAGGAGGGGGTTTTATGACAGGCTGCAGCAAGGCCATGATGGTCTCCTCCTGCGCCGTGCGCGGGCCGCAGGGCTTGTCGGCGTATGAGCTTGCCGTGCGCGCGGGCTATTCCGGCACCGTGGAGCAGTGGCTTGCCTCCCTCCGGGGCCAGGACGGGCAGCCGGGTCCGCAGGGCGTGCGCGGCCCGCAGGGCGAGCAGGGCCCGCAGGGCTTCACAGGTCCGCAGGGGGAACCGGGACCCCAGGGTGAGCCGGGTCCCCAGGGCGAGCCCGGCCCCGTTGAGAGCCGCGCAAGGCTGAGCCTGGCCGCCGCGGACATCGACCCGCAGGAAAACGCGCACCAGACCCTGGACCGCGCGGATCTGGCCCCGGCGGAGGGCATCCGGGTCGGGGATCTGGTGCTGGGCGCCAACTGGTACACCGCCTGGATCTCGGGCGGCACGGAGGATTACGTCTACACCACCTCCACGGGCCAGCGCTTTTTGCCCGAGACCATGGAGATCCTCTACGTGGAGCTTCGCCAGGTGAACGTGGACGCCGCGACGGGCAGGATCACCGCGGGTGTGCCCAATCTGCCGGTTTCGCAGCTTCTGGCCGCCTACGAGGCAGGCCGGACGCTCTGCCTGCGCCACCAGGGCCGGATCCTGCCCTTGAGCTGCGTGGACGAAAGCGGTATGAGCTTTGCCAAAACCGAGCTGTGGGACCCCGACAACCCCGCCCAGGCCTGCTTCCTCGGCAAGGTCACGATCCGGTCTGACAACACAGTCACCGGCCTGTGGGTTGAGCGCAGCGCATAACCCGCAGCAGCCCGTAGGGGCCGAACTCGAAGAGTCACGAAGTATGACCACATCGGCCCGTCGCGAAGCGCTCGTATACCACGGGCCTCAGCGTGCTGGCGCATGTGCGACGCGCAGCTAGTCCCTTGGGAGTCATGCGCCA
>ONCN01000058.1 GCA_900316335.1 uncultured Eubacteriales bacterium
TGAGCGCACAAGCACCCCTGTGCCAGATCGCCGCAAACAACAAAAACCCCGCGCCGCAGCCAAGGCTGCCGCGCGGGGTTTGCATACGCCGTCAGGACGAGCTGACGTTGCCGTTTTTGTCACAGGTCAGGGACATGGAGAAGTAAACAGAAGAATGTAAAAGCTTTGTCAGCTTCCCGTTCAGCGTAACGGTCCCGCCGCTGCTGGTAAACGAGGTCTGAGTATACGACCACCCGTCGTATGTATCCGCCCGGGTCACACTCTTGGAGATGACGCTGACCGTTGAGCCGTCATATTGGAAGGTTGCCTTAATTGTAAAAATACCAATCACAGAATTGCCGTTTTTGACCGTTTTGGTGGTGCTTACTGTTTTTGTGCTTCTTGTTGCTGCAATGCTTTGGTTGAGCAGCCTTGTTTCGGTGATAACAGTCCACCCATTCTGCATCGTCTCAACACGACGGGACAATAATTCATCTGCGGGCACCGTTGTGTCAGAGGCCTCGGCAAACACAGGTTGTGTAAGTGCGGCAATCATCACCGCACACAGAACAAGAAATACAATACTACGTTTTGTTTTCATGGATGGCTTCCTCACGGCTGAGTAGTTGTAGAATACCCACGCTCATATGTGTCAGTCTCTTCCGTCTCAGTAGGGTCGGTCTCTTCCGTCTCGGTCGGGTCGGTTTCCTCCGTCTCGGTGGTGTCGGTTTCCTCCGTCTCGGTCGGGTCGGTTTCCGTGGCTGATTGTTCGCTTTCCACAGGATCCGGCTGTTCCTCGTAAATAACAAGGACCTGTTCATAAACAATCGGTGTTGACAGTTCCTTCCACACGAAGCCGATACATCCAGCCATCAGAATAAAAACGGCGGCGGCTGCGCCTCTGAGCCACCACTTCCTGCGCCAATATCGAGTTTCATCTTTCTGTGTCAGCGTTTCGTTCAGTTCAGCGGCCACTTCCGAAGGTGTGCCGATGGCCAGCACCGCGTCAGAATAGGAGGCCGAGGGCTCCTCCGCGGCATACCGGGCCAGATCCTGATCCAACTGGTCCAGAAGCACGCGCCTGGTCCGGCCCACGCAGCGCAGCTTTTGCTTGACTTGGCGGCGGTATCGTTTCAGCTCACGGTTCATGCCTCACGTTCTCCTTTCAGATCGGCTTCAGCGAGCGAAAACCGTTGATCGGCCCAGCGCAATGAGAGTATGAGAAGCTGGGCGAAGTTTGTCGGCTGGGTTCCGAACGATGCGGTACGTTCGCTTTAATTCGAGCCATTGGATCCTGTATCTTGAAGATCGGGTTCATCAGGAGCGGGACCCGTTTCATAGATGACCGTGATGTCATCATCTTCTATAACTGTATACGTCCCATAATTCAGCAGGTAGTAGATATAGACCCCCATCAGAACAAGGAGCAAGGCTACGGCGCCTCTGAGCAGCCACGTTCTGCGCTGGTACCGGGTTTCGTCCGCCTGCGTCAGCGTCTTGTTCATAACGGCGGCCAATTTCTCAGGCGGGCCGAAGGCCTTTGCTGCGTCGGCATAGGTGGCGGAGGGCTCCTCCGCGGCAAACCGGGCCAGATCCCGGTCCAGCTCATCCAGAAGCTTCTGCCGTGCCTGCCCAACGCAGCGCAGCCGCTGCTTGACGTGGCGGCGATATTTTTTCAGCGCTCGGTTCATGCCCTGTGTACTCCTTTCGGATCAGCCTAAAAACTACCAACGCCCGGAAGAGGGCTTGCTCCATGGAGACTTATGAAATCTGAACTGGATCTGTCGGACGGATTTTGGCGGATGCGGTGCTTTCAGTTGCTTCCAAATCATTGGGTTCTGATTCTGTCAGATTGGACGCAACAGCGTCCGAAGCCTCGTCCTCCTCATAGATGATCAAGACGTCTTCATAAACAAACGGCGTTGACAGTTCCTTCCACAGGAAGCCGATATATCCAGCCATCAGAATAAAAACGGCGGCGGCTGCGCCTCTGAGCCACCACTTCCTGTGCCGATACCGGGTTTCATCCTGCTGTGTCAGCGTTTCGTTCAGTTCGGCGGCCACTTCCGAAGGTGTGCCGATGGCCAGCACCGCGTCAGAATAGGAGGCGGAGGGCTCCTCCGCGGCATACCGGGCCAGATCCTGATCCAACCGGGCCAGAAGCGCGCGCCTAGTCCGGCCCACGCAGCGCAGCTTTCGCTTGACTTGGCGGCGATAGCGTTTCAGCTCACGGTTCATGCTTCTTGTCCTCCTGCAGGATCAGCTCCACACCGGCCAAAAACCGGTCATAGGTTTGGCGCAATTGGGCGCACCGAAGCAGACCGGCCTCTGTGATCCGGTAATACTGGCGCTTGCGACCGTCCGGAGCGATCCGTTTTTTCACCTCTTCGATGGCGTTTTCATCCAGCAGCCGATAAATGGCAGCGTAGGGAAAAACGATGCTCAGCGCGCCGCCGCTTTTTTCCCGCACCCGCTCGGCAAGCTCACCGATATAATACTCGCGCTCGCGGAGCAGCGACAAAAGCAGCAGCTCTGTCACAGCCTTTTTTAAATTCTCTTCCATCGTGGCAACAAAGCCACCCGGCTCATGATTCTGCATAGAAAATCCCTTTCAGAATCTACAATCACATTATAACACGTATCCGGCGAAATGCAATCTTTATTTGAGAAAAAATGTAAAAATATAAAATAATAGCACAAAACGAAAATTATTCATTGACAAATTTACAAGAATAGGATATGATGCAAATAGAGAAAACCATTTCGCACGGGGCACAGGGGACGGTTCTCTGTGCCAGCGAAGAAAGCCGAAACCCGTAGGGATGAAAGCAGCACAGAGAACCGTCCCCTGTGCTTCCCAATAGGAGGACTGCGCATGAAAAACGTAGTGACAAAATGCCTGCTCGTGCTGATCATGCTGCTTTTGTCGGGCTGTGCGCGCGAGCCGGACCCGGTCGTTCCGACTGAGCAGGGAGGCAGTTGCCGGGACTCGATCGAGCTGTCAACCGGCTTTTATTACCGAAACGGCAACCTGCTGATGCGCCAGCAGCCCGGAGAGCTGGCCTTTTCCCCGCTTTGCGCCGACCCTGCCTGCACCCACGATGGGCCAGACTGCGCCGCCTGGTTTGAAAATCCGGGTTCGGCATTGTCTGACCTCGGTTGGTTCCACGATCGGATCTGGCTTGTGGTAAAAGAACAGAATACCAATACTTGCTATAGTGTCGACCCGATTTCCGGCGACCGCTCCAAGGAGTTCGTGCTGCCGCAGGCTGAGCCCGCCGGTACACGGGCGCATGGCGACGTCGGATGCCGGTTTACAGAGTCGTATCTGGCAGTTTTTCAAGCACCGGGCAGGTCCGTTCCGGTGGAAGAGGGTATGGATCGGCTGTTTGTGGTGAAGCTGGATGACCACACTGTGACAGAACCCTTTGCAGAAATCCTCGAAGAGCAGATCCATGGCACATATCCGCAGATTTTGAACGACGGGCAGGTCTTGGGGGACAAGCTGTATTTTTCTGCAAACTTTCCAACGCAAAATATAAATCCCATGGGAGAAACAGACACGGTTTTTCGCGCGGTGATCCTGGATTTGAAAAAGGGCAGCTTCGAAATCATCCGGGACTGGGACGAGCAGCAATGGTGTACAGATGGCAAGGTGCTGCTGTATTATAATCAGGCCAATCGGACGCTTTGCACTTGGGATCTGGAAAACAAGACGGAATCGGCAACGCCGCTGCCGGACTTTCTGAAGGGCTCTGACGCTTTTGTCACAAGCTACGATTCAGAGTATTTGTATTTGATCGAATTCCCGCAGACTATTTTTGATGATAGTAATTTGTATATATTCAGCAGAGACTATACGCTTTTGGCCTCGCTGGTTTTGCCGGCGGAGCGCACGCTGGCGTATGACACCGAGCAAAGACTGTATATAAAGCAGACCGACGGCCCCATCGAGTTTTATCTGGATAAAGCCGACATACAATCCGGCAGCGTAACGTTGAAGCCGCTCCCCTAGAGAGCCCTCAACGCAAACGGGTTGATTTGCTTATCCTGTGCAATACGGGCAAAACCGCAACTTCGGCTTGAAAAGGGTTGTTTAAAATGTCAAAAGTTCGGATGCGTTTCATAGTTGCAGCGTTTTTTGCAATCGTGCTTGCCTTTGCTCTGCAAGGGTGCAACTGGAATACCCCCGCGCAGCCTGAGCCCGTTGAACCGGAGCTTTCGTGGCCTTACCATCAAAGCTCCGTCAACGGCGCGGCCATAGAGATGGGGGAAGACGTCTTTTATCGCAGCGGCCAACTCCTGTACCATGCCGCGCGGGCCGACCATACGCTTATGCCCTGGTGTAGTCAACCGGGCTGCACACATGACAGCGCCGATTGTGCAGCCTGGTTTGCGCAAAGCACCTGTGCAGAATCTGGCATAGGAGCCTGGGACGGGAAGCTGCTGATTGTCGTGGAGGACCCGGAGGACCCCATGTGCGATCTGCTCGAGCGGGTCGATCCGAAAACCGGCGCGCGCGAGCCGGCTGAACCGCTGCCAAAACCAGCTTACACACAAAACCCGCAGGTCTTGGTTCGCAGCACGATCTTTCACCGCCACTGGATCGCCAGGCTATTTTGGACCGACGGGAGTGTCCCGTTGTCCGAGCGGCAATTTCATCTGCTGATTACCGATTTGCGCACCGGCGAAACAAAAGAACCGTTTTGCGAACTGCTCGAGCAGCGATGCCGGGAACAGTATGTAGAGCTCTACCGCCTCACTGCTGCCGGGGACCGCCTCTACGCCAGGGCAAGCTTTTTCCGGGAGGAGAAAAGAGACCAGATGGAGCTGGTTGTGATGGAACAGTGGCTGGTGGAGCTGGACCCGGAAACCGGCGCATGGCGCAAGCTGTTTCGCGCCGACGGGCTCAATCATTGGGACTGCATCAACCATGAGATCTTTGCGCTTATGGATACCGGCCTGCTTTTGCGCTATGATCTTTCCACCGATGCACAAACAACCGCTGCCTGTGCCGAGGGATTGCAGGCTTGCGGTATGTGGGAAAACAGGATCATCGCAGTCACGTCCGACGGGGATCAATGCATCCTTCTGGGGACGGACGGGCAGACAATTGCCCGGGCCGCGCTGCCGCCGGAGCATGCCTTTGCAATGCGCGCAGACGATACGGTTTTCTTTATGACTTATGACCGCGTGCCGGATTTGTATCTGGACCTGTCTGAATATGCTGACGCCGACTTCGCGGCGCAGCCGATCCAAAGAAAGGACACAGAATGAAAAAAAGAACGTTTGCGCTGCTGGCCTGGGTCTTGGCGCTTGCACTCTTTGCTGGCTGCGCCGGGCCGACCGCACCGACGTTGGAGCTGCGCGACAGCCGGGAGTCTTATGCGCATGACGAGCGCTCCGCCTGGGACGGCTTTTTGGCAGCGGAAGTCGGAGACTATTATGTGACCAACCGCGGCACAGGGGGCTTGATCTATGTCTGCCCCAAGGGGACGGATCGCTTCATCCCGCTGTGCGGCAAGCCCGACTGCAACCATGCAGACGCGGGCTGCAACGCCTATGTGGACGTTGGCATCGGCATCGGCCTGTTTCAAAACAGAATTTGGACCACGGAGTTTTCCAGCCAGGACCCGGATCATGGCCGCTGCGTCACCAGCCGGGCGCTGGACGGGACGGACAAGCGCGAGGACTATCCGCTGCCCTTCCCGCAACTGCCGGACGGCTCCCGCGGCGGCTCAGACTACAGCGTGTTCCACAATAACCTGCTGATCCGCGCCATTGATATCGACGAGAGCCTGCCCTTTGAACAGCAGATCGAGCGCGTGCAGATCCTGGATCTCAAAACCGGCGAGCTGCAAGAGCCCTTTCAAGACCATTTTGTGCCCGGCGTGCGTCTCGGGCGGCCGATCCGCCCCGTGGACAACAGGATCTTTGCGCCCGAAGAGGTTCGGGAAGCAGACGGCAGCGTCAGTCAGTGGTTGATCTGCATGGATCTGGATACCGGCGAAGTCCGGCGTCTGACGCCGGGTGACGACGTTTCATCCTGGTATCTGGAGGCGGACAAGCTGTGCTTTGTGCGCATGGGCAGTTGCCGCTGTGTCTATGATCTTGAAACAGGGGAAACAGAGGAGTTTCCGCTTGAGATCCCCGACGCTGTCTATGAGCGGAAGGACGACTACGGCTATTATGTGATGGGGCCCATCCACAATGACCGCATGGACATCACCTTTTACTTCTTCGACCACGACCGCCGCCAGATCGATCAATTGGATCTTACCGACGGCTGGCGGCTGATGTACGTTGACGATACCCGATACTGGTTCGGCCAGTTCGACCCCCAGGGCACCCTGGTCTCCGCCTACCTCGACAAATCCGCCATCGGCTCGGGGAACCTGAAACTGACGCAATCTGGAAGATAGCAGACAGACGCGCCGAGGGCACAGGGGACAGATCAAGCGCAATGAGGGGTGGCATGGCAATGAAACGGAACCGCAAAACAAGATGGATTTTTCTCCTGCTTGCGCTGCTGCTTTTGACGGCGTGCAGCCATACCGGCGGCAAACCTCCACTGCCGGAGGCGGCGCAGGACAGCTATCCCTTCAACCAGACTGCGTGGGAAAACTATCTGACCACAGAAAGCGTTGTCTATCACCGCAACGGCGCAATTCTGACCTTCCGGCCAAGCGGGGATGACCGGTTCTATCCGCTTTGCGGAAAACCGGACTGCGACCATCAAAGCCCGGACTGCAACGCCTGGCTGGGCCATGGCAGCGGCGTGGGCTATTGGAAGGGGCGGCTTTATGCGGTCACACCCTCCCCGGAAAATCCCGGGCGCATGGCGCTGCTGAGCATGGCGCCGACGGGAGAGGACCACCGCATTGAGCTGGAGCTGCCGACGCTGACCTATGCCGACGGCTCCGAGGGCGGGGCTTCTTACTATATCTTCCATGAAAACCGCCTGATCTGCTTTTTGGAGCCCGCGGCGGACGTGCCGCTGGAAGAGCAGCACCCGAGACTCTGTGTGGTCGCGCTGGACACCCTTGCCATGACAGAGCCCTTCTCCGGCTGGCTGGACGCCTCGCAGCGCGTCCAGATGGACGCAAAGGCTGCGGGCAACTGCCTGTATGCCAGAGTTGAGGAGCGGAGCGCCCAGGGCAGCAGCGAGCAATGGCTGTGCGAGCTCAACCTGGACACCGGTGCAAAGCGCCGTCTGGTGCACAGCGACGGGCTCTTTCAGTGGTCTGTGGAAAACGGCGTTTTATATTTTCTGCTGCCCGACGTTGGCTTTTGTGAATATGAGCTCCAAACCGACAGCGTGCGGGAGCTTGGCCTGCCGGACCCGGATCTGGTCTGGGCGGTGCATACGCCGCAGGGGTCGTGCGCGATCAGCCGCGGCGAGGAAGATGCAAAGCCGCAAACCTGCTATTTTTATGACGCGCAATACCGGCTGCAGGATCAGCTTGTTCTCACGCAGGGGCTTTGGCCCTGTTACTTTGACGAGACCCGGATCTGGTTTGCCTCCACCCTCGATCCGACCGACAGCGCGCCCGTGGCCTATCTGGAGCGGAGCCGGATCGGCTCCGGCAATCTGGCCCTGACGCCCTGCGGCGCGCAGTAACATTGCCCCGTCTCAAGTACGGGAGCAGGCGATAGGAGAACACAATGAAACGAATGTGGACGATCCTTCTTGCGGCCTTGCTGCTGCTGTCCGGCTGCCAGCGTCCGGAAGACGCCTCCATCTTACCGGCGCAGGCGCGGCTCACCCCCTGCGCGGCGGAGCTTGGCGGCAGCACCTATTATCTGCAAGGCCGCACCATCCTGGTCTGGGATAGCGCCGAAGATGCGTTTGTCCCGCTCTGCCGCGATCCGGGCTGTGACCACAAAGGCCCACAGTGCGCCGCCTTCGTGGATACAAAGGACGCCTTCGCCCGCTTTCTCGCGGCAGCGGAGGGGTCCCTTTGGTTCGTCTCCGCAGCAGGAGAAAGCATGGGCCTGTACCGGATGGATCCGGCGTCGCTGCAACGGACGCTTGTGTATACCCTGCCGCCGGTGGAAGACCTGCCCGGCGCAGAGGTCACAGTCGGCTACCAGTTTCTGGATACCTGCGTCGCCGTGGACGTGGAGCCCATGTATTTGTTCAACGCCTCGTATTTGCAGACGCCGGAAGCTTCCAGAGTGCAGAAAATCATGCTGCTGGATCTGGAAACCGGCGCGCTCTCGCAGCCCTTTGCCGAGCTGCTGGCCGAGCCCTTTCACGGCATCTACCCGCGCATCACGCGCCTGACGCACAGCGGTGCGTATCTGCTCTTTGAAAGGACCACGGCAGTCTGGGACGAAGAGGTCCATTCCGAAGTGGTCACAAGTGAGATCATACGCTGGAATATCAAAACCGGGAAGTACCGCGCCGTTCCCCTGGAGCCGGACGCGGCGGATCTGTGCCTCACCGCCTCCAAAGCGTTCTACGTGCAAAGCGGCGGGAGCTTTGTCGAGCTGGATCTGCCGTCCGGCCGCAAAAAGACCATACCCTGTGCGCTTCCACAGCCGCTTTTTGCCAAATATGACGAAGCCGGCATCCTGCTGTATCTGGAAGCTGCGCCGGATGACGCCCAGCGCACGTATGGCTTCTTTGACCGGTCCTATCATCTTCTGGATCAGATCCGGGTGCCGCAGGCGCTGCGCCCCATGCTGAACCTGGAGGATCGCATCTTCTTCGGAACGGGCGACGACACGATCACGGCCTACCTCGACAAATCCGCCATCGGCTCGGGCGAGCTGAAGCTGATCGGGACGGGGCCGTAGCAGACCGGCGCGCACACGATCGTACACACAAGCCGCAGCGGGCCGTGCGCCTTGCTGCCACGCAGCGGGAGGGGGAGACGCCCGATGGAACTGACGATCAAGGAGCTTTCCAAGGCCTATGGCGACAAGCAGGCCCTGGAGGGCTTTTCCTATACCTTCCGGCCCGGGGTCACGGCCATTTTGGGACCAAACGGGGCCGGGAAGACCACGCTCATGCATCTGATCTGCGACTGCGTTGCCCGCCAGACCGGGCAGATCCTCTACAACGGCACAGACGTTCTGAAGCTGGGGCAGAGCTTCCGCCGGGTGCTGGGCTTTATGCCCCAGGCCCAGGGGATGTATGAGCAGATGACCGCCTATGACTTTTTGTGCTATATGGCCCGGCTCAAGGGCCTGCGCGGCGGCCGGGCCCGCGCGCAGATCCGCGAGCTGCTCAGGCTGGTGAACCTGGAGTCCGCCGCCCACCGCCGCGTGGGGGGCTTTTCCGGCGGCATGCGCCAGCGGGTGATGCTGGCCCAGGCCCTGCTCGGCCAGCCGGAGGTCCTGCTTCTCGACGAGCCCACCGCCGGCCTTGACCCCGAAGAGCGGGTGCGTCTGCGCTCCTATCTGGAGGATCTGGGCCACAGCCGGATCCTGCTCATCACCACCCACATCACCTCCGACGTGGAGACCGTGGCCGACCGGATCTTGCTGATGGAGGGCGGGCGTCTGCGCTTTGCCGCCGACACCGCCGAGTTTATCGCGGGCTGCGGCGCCCGGGACCTGGAGGACGCCTATATCCGGCGGCTGCGCGGCCTATGAGAGAGCTCAAACGGATCTTTCTTTCCCCGGCCCGCCTGTTGCTGCTCGGCGGCCTGCTTCTGGCCTGCATCATGCTGTATCTTGCCGAGGACGTCCACAACCCGGGCTTTTACCGGCGCTATGAGCAGACCCTTGCCTATTATCGCGCCCATCCCCGCCGCTCCGCCGCCGAGGAAATGGACCGGGAGCTTGCGCACATCCAGACGCTTGCCCTGCTCTGGCGGTGGGACCATGGGGACGACGTGTCTGAGTTCACCGCCGAGGAGCTTTCCATGTACTACGGCGAGGACTTCGACCTTCGCCTGCAAACCGGGGAGCTGCAAATCCCCGACAGCGCCATGACCTATCTCTTCCGCCGCCAGGAGGTCTTGCAGAGCCTGCGCGATCTGGTGCAGTACCAGTGGGACTACCCGGAGTATCTGAACACCGTCCACCAAAACGCCGCGCAGATGGCGGCAATGTCTGTCTTTTCGGGGCAAAGCGGGTTTTCCGCCAAAAACATCGAAAAGACCGACCGGGATTTTCCCACCCAGGTCCGCCTGCGGCTGGATAACAACCTCGCCCTGGAGCACCTGGTCTCTGACCAGCTTGGCACAAGCTGCCTTCTCGTCTACGTGCTTGCCGTGGTCCTGGCTTTTTTGGACGAGCGTAGGCGCGGCCTGTGGACGCTGATCCATGCCGCGCCCCGGGGCAGGGCAGGGCTGGCCCTTTGCCGCGCGGGGATCTTGCTGCTCGCAGCCGCGCTCGGCACGCTTGTGATCTTCGGCGGCAAGTTTGTTGCGATCTCCCTGCGCTGCGGCGGCTGGGGCGACCTTTCGCGCACTGTCCAGTCCTCCCCGGCCTTTCGCAACTGCCCCGACGTGATGACCGTCGGCGCGTTTTTGCGCCGGTTCTTTTTCCTCAAGGTTGTGGGCGCCTGGCTTGCCGGGCTGATCGTCTGGGCCATCCTCCAGGGGGTCCACCATCTGCCGCTTGCCATCGCCGCGGCCGCAGTGCTGCTGGGCGCAGAGTACGGCTGCTACCGCCTGATCCCCGACAGCTACAGCCTGGTGATTTTGCGCTATGCCAACCTCTTTGCCCTGGTGGATCTGCCGGCCTTGTCCCTGCACTATCTCAACGTCAACCTCTTCGGCGAGCCGGTCCGGGGCACGATGCTGACCTTGGGGCTGATGCCGCCGCTCGCCCTGCTCGCGCTGGGGGCAAATCTTCTGCTCGCTGCCCGGAAAAAGCCGGTCAGCCGCGAAAACCCCGTCCTGTCGCTTCTCGACCGGCTGCGCCGTCCCGTTTCCCGCCTGGTGGGCAGGCTGAGCCTTTTGGGGCAGGAGCTGTATAAGCTGCTGTGGCTGCAAAAGGGCCTGGCCGTGCTTTTGGCCGTGGGCGTGTTCTGCTTTGCAGCGCTGGAAGCCCCCTATCCCGATACCGAGCTTTACAACACCCGCCTGGCGGGCCTGTCCGCCTCTATGGCGGGCCCCATCACCCAGGACACCCTTGCCGGCATCGACGAAAAGCTGACCACCTACGCCGCCTGGGAGCAGACCGAGGCCGTGCGTGCGCAGACTGAACTTTTGCGCGAGCTCAAGGCCAAGGTCAAACAGAGTCTCGCGAAGGGCGACGGCGCCTGGCTCATCGCCCAAGCCGGCCCCGCCGCGCTCATGAGCCGACAAAGCACGGCCCAAGGCCGCAAAAACGGCTTGATTTTGCTGCTGGCCCTGTGCCTGCTGCTGTCCGGCCTGTTTGCAGCCGAGCCGCAAAACCGCATCACGCTGCTGCTGCGCGGCAGCCCTGGGGGGCGAGGCCGCCTCTTGCGCACAAAGCTGCTGGCCGCCCTGCTTGCAACGGGGCTTTTGTGGCTCCTGTTTGCGCTCGGGGAGCTTCGCGCCCTGGTCGCGACCTACGGCCCGCTGCCGCTCAGAGCGCCGCTTTGCAGCATGGACTGCTTTGCCGCCTGGCCCGCCGGCATCAGCCTCGGCGCAGGCGTTTTGGGCTACTTGCTGCTGCGCCTTTTGGGGCTGCTTGCCGCTGCGATGGGGGTGATTGTGATCTCCGTGCTCTGTACGCGCATCAACACCGCCATGCTCGCTGCCTGCGCGGCTCTGGTTCTGCCCGCCGCGCTCAGCTATATGGGCCTTGGGCTCTTTGACAGCCTTTCTGCGGCTAGGCTCCTCTCGCCGATGGCCTGCGGGCCCTGGACGTGGCCGCTTGCCGCACTCTGGATCGCCGCCGCCGCGTGGGCGCTGTCCCGTCTTTGGGCCCGACACCCCGTCCAAAGCCGCGCGCGCGGCTAAGCCGTACACAAAAACAGGGGCAAAAGCCGAAAACCACGGCTTTTGCCCCTGTTTTTTGAGGAAAATAAAAACGAAGATTGCCTTTTGTCAAGATCCATGGTATAATACCTTGACACACTATGAAAGCACAGACCAATCCCGAAAACGAGGTATTTCATATGGAACCAACTGTACAGAAAAAAGTCATGCTCTCCGGCATCAAGCCCAGC
>ONCN01000096.1 GCA_900316335.1 uncultured Eubacteriales bacterium
AACGCAGACATTTTCGATCTGCGCACGTTTTTCGACGGTCAGCAGAACCTTCGACCGTTTCAAATGCCGGGGGTGCCCGGAATGGCGCTGCGCGACTGGCCGATGAGGTCATCGGCCACTACGGGGTGGCGCGTGTCGTAGTGGCGCATGACCACATGCGCCAGGAGGTACGATTTGCGTTATACAGATATGCCACGTCAGTCTGCAAAGCCTTCGACCAATCCGATCATTTGTGGTGCACACAAAGGCGCTTCGCGACTGGCCGATGAGGTCATCGGCCACTACGGGAGGACGCTTATTCTTCGTCGGGGGTGCGGTCGATGAGGAGCTCGGCGATCTGGATGGCGTTGGTGGCGGCGCCTTTGCGGACCTGGTCGCCGCAGCACCAGAGGCACAGGCCGTTTTCGTCGGTGAGGTCGGGGCGGATGCGGCCGACGAAAACAAGGTCCTGGTCAGAGGTATCCAGGGGCATGGGGTACTGCTTTTTGGCCAGGTCGTCCACCAGCACGCAGCCGGGTGCGGAGCGCAGGGCGGCGCGGGCTTCGTGCACGGAGATGGGGCGGTCAAAGTGCAGCGCAAGCGAGATCGAGTGGCTGCGCACCACGGGCACGCGCACGCAGGTGCAGCTCACCTTCATATCGGGCAGATGGAGGATCTTGCGGCCCTCGTATTGCAGCTTCATCTCCTCGGAGGTGTAGCCGCTCTCCTGCTCGGAGCCGATCTGGGGGATCACGTTGTAGGCGATCTGGTACGGGAAGACCTTGGGCTGGGCCTTTTCCCCGCGCAGCAGAGTCCTGACCTCCTCAGCCAGCTCCAGCGGGCCCTCGGCCCCGGCGCCGGACACGGCCTGGTAGGTGGAGGCCGTCATGGTGCGGATGGGCGAGATCTGGCGCAGGGCGTTGACGGCCGTGACTGCAATGACCGTGGAGCAGTTGGGGTTGGCGATGATGCCCTCGTGGTGCTTGGCGTCCTCGGGGTTGACCTCGGGCACGACCAGCGGCACGTTGTCCTCCAGCCGGAAGGCGGAGGAATTGTCGATAAACACGGCGCCGGCCTGCACGATGGCCGGGGCAAACTGTCGGGCCACGTTGTTTTCCGCGGCGCCCAGGACGATATCCAGGCCCTGGAAGGCCTCGTCGCAGGCAAGCTCGATCTGGATGGGGCCGCCGTTGAACTCCACCACCTTGCCGGCGCTGCGTTCGCTGGCGAACAGGTGGAGCTCTTCGATCGGGAAGTCGCGCTCGAGCAGGATCTTCATCATTTCACGGCCCACGGCGCCGGTCGCGCCGAGGATGCCGACCTTATACTTCTTCATATCTGCCTCCTGTTACTTGACAAAGCTGTTATACAGGACCCGGACGGTGTTGGCAAAGTCCTTGCCGTCCACGCCCACGATGATATTGACCTCCTGCGGGCCCTGGGAGATCATGCGGATGTTGATGCCGTGCTCGCCCAGCGCGGCAAAGATCTTGCCCGAGATGCCGGGCCGGAAGGCCATCTTACGGCCCACGGCTGCGACCACGGCGATGTTCTCGGTGATGTCGATGCGGTCGGGCTCGATGCGCTCGCTCAGCGCGGCAATGAGGCTGTGGCGGCGTTTTTCAAACTGCTTGCCCGGGATCACAAGCGAGACCGTGTCGATGCCGTTGGGCGTGTATTCGACCGAGAGCTTGTGCTCCTCCACCACCTCTAGGATGCGCCGCTGGGCGCCGACCTGCGAGGAGAAGCCCTTTTTGTAGATGCTGAGGATGACGTAGTCCTTCTTGCCGGCGATGCCGGTGATGAAGCGGTGGTCGTCCTCGCCCTCGTCGTTGGGGAAGCTCTCCATGATGATGGTGCCGGGGTGTGCCGGATCGTTGGTGTTGCGGATGTTGAGCGGGATGTTCCGCTCGGCCACCGGGAAGATGGTGTCCTCGTGCAGGACCTGCGCGCCGAGGTAGCTGAGCTCGCGCAGCTCTGCATAGGTCACGCGGGCGATGGGCTCGGGGTCCTCCACGATGCGGGGGTCGGCCATGAGGATGCCGGACACGTCGGTCCAGTTTTCATACACGTCGGCGTCGAGCGCGGCCGCGGCCAGGGCGCCCGTGATGTCCGAGCCGCCGCGGGAGAAGGTCTTGATGCTGCCGTCGACCATCGCGCCGTAGAAGCCGGGGGTGACGATCTTTTTGTCCTGCGCCAGCGCGCGCAGACGGGCATAGGAGGTCTCTTTGTCCACCGAGCCGTCGAGGTTGAACAAAAGCCATTCGGCCGCGTCCACAAAGGTGAAGCCGAGATAATCCGCCATGAGCCGGGCCGAGAAATACTCGCCGCGGGAGACCAGCTCGTCTTCGGTGATGCCCTCGTCCATCTTGTCGCGCAGGGCGGCAAACTCGCGCTCGAGGTTGGTTTTGAGACCCAGCTCGCGCTCAATGTCGAGGTAGCGGCGGGCGATCATCTCAAACACCGCGTCGCACGACACGCCGTATTTGAGGTGGGCGTGGCAGAGATAGAGCAGATCGGTGATCTTGTGGTCCTCCTGATAGCGTTTGCCGGCGGCGGAGACCACAACCACCCGCCGTGACTCGTCATATTCCACGATGGACTTCACCTTGGCATACTGCTGGGCGTTTGCCATAGAGGAGCCGCCGAATTTTAAAACCTTGCGCATAGATCAAATACTCCTTATCGAAGGGCTGCAAAGAACAGGCCCGGATCCCGCTCAAGCGCATCGTCCGCCCAGGCGTGCATCCGTTTGGCGCTCAGGGGCGCGGTGACGATGCCGGTGGGCCAGATCTCGGCCACGTTTGCCGAGAGGAACGGGTCGTCGAGCGTGGTACGGACGTAGTACTGCCGCACGAAGCTGTCGTTGTCCACCGGAAGGCGCGCGCCGAGGGGCGCATAGAACGCCTTTTTGCCGGCTGCGACGTCCAGTAGGTCCTGCACCACATTATATGCCGTCGGGAAGCGGCCTGCGCCCTGGCCGTAAAAGCTCTGCTTGCCGGCGTTGGGGCTGATGAACGAAATGAGGTTGAAGTTGGAGTGCACCGCGGCCTCCATATCCGTTGCGCGCACCAGCGTGGGCTCGATCACGGCGCACACGCCCTCGCCGTAGTGCTCGGCCGAGGCGATCAGCCGGCAGCACCAGCCGCGCTCGCGGAAGGTCTGCATATCGGCAAGCTGCACGCTGCGGATGCCGAAAACCGGCACGTCCGCCTTTTGCAGCAGCGCGTCAAAGGCCACGTTGGCCGAGACCACCAGCTTGTTGAGGATGTCCTCGCCGTCGATGTCGGCAGCGGGGTCGCGCTCGGCATAGCCGAGCTCCTGCGCCTGGTGCAGCGCGTCTGCAAAGCTGACGCCGCGGGTCTGCATGGTGTCGAGGATATAGTTTGTGGTGCCGTTCATGATGCCGGTGAGCTCATGCACCCGCTCGGTGCGCTTGCAGCGCTCAAGCGCGGTGAGCCAGCCGATGCCCCCGCCCACTGCGGCGGTGCAGCGCAGCGCCACGTGATTTTGGGCGGCGGCCTTGGTGAGCTCCTCATAGCACTCGGCAAGCAGCAGCTTGTTGGCCGTGACCACGTTTTTGCCCGCGGCCATCGCCTGAAGCACAAATTCCCTTGCCGGGTGAAGCCCGCCCATGACCTCCACAACGGTGTCAACGGTGTCGTCAGAGAGGATCTGGTCCACGCTGCGCACAAGCTTGCCCGCAAGGCCCTCTGGATTTTCCAGGCACAGGACGTATTTCACGTCCATGCACATTCGGTCCCGCAGCATTTCATAGACGCCACCTCCCACAGTACCGAAGCCGAGCAAGCCGATCACCATTGTAACACCTCCTGTAAAAGATAGTGGAAAAAAACACTTGCTTTTCTACCGAATACACTATATCATGTGGTTATACAAATTGCAAGCAAAAGATTGGAGAAAACTGCGTATGCTGTACCAAAGTACCCGCTGCGCCGGGCTGACGGCAAGCCCGGCGGAGGCTGTTTTGCAGGGCCTTGCGCCCGACGGCGGCCTGTTTGTGCCATCCTCGCTGCCGCGTCTGACCCCGGCGGAGCTCGAAGGGCTGGACCCTTACGCGCTCAGCGCCCGCGTCCTCGGCGCGCTTTTGCCCGAGCTGGACGGCATGGACGAGCTGGTCCGGCAGGCCTATGAGGGCCGGTTTTCCGCCCCGGATCTCACGCCGCTTCGCCCGGTCGGCGACCGCTGGGTGCTGGAGCTCTGGCACGGCCCCACGTCGGCCTTTAAGGACGTGGCCCTGTGTCTGCTCCCCCGGCTGATGCTGCGCGCCAAGAAGCAGCTCGGCGACGACACGCTCACCCACGTCCTCACGGCCACCTCCGGCGACACGGGCAAGGCCGCGCTTTCGGGTTTTCAGGACGTACCAGGCACAAAAATCACCGTCTTCTACCCCGAAGACGGCGTATCCGCCATGCAGAAGGCCCAGATGGTCACGCAGGCGGGCGAAAACGTGCGTGTGTGCGGCGTGCGCGGCAATTTTGACGACGCGCAAAGCGGGGTGAAGGCCATCTTCTCTGCCTGGGCCGCAGATCCCGCGCAGCGGCAAAGCGGCGTGAAGCTCTCGTCTGCAAACTCGATCAACATCGGCCGCCTGGCCCCGCAGGTGGTCTACTACTACAAGGCCTATCTGGACCTGTGCCGCATGGGGCGCATCCGCATGGGCGAGCCGGTGGACTTCACCGTGCCGACCGGCAACTTCGGCGACATCCTCGCGGGCTTCCTCGCCGGGCAGATGGGTCTGCCCGTGGGGCGGCTGGTCTGCGCCTCGAACGAAAACAACGTGCTCACCGACTTCTTCCAGACCGGCGTCTACGACCGGCGCAGGCCCTTCCACAAGACGCTCTCGCCGTCGATGGACATTCTGATCTCCTCCAATTTAGAGCGGCTGTTGTGGCTTATGACGCGCGACGAGGCGAAGGTGGCACAGTGGATGCGCGAGCTTGCCGAAACCGGGCGCTATGACGTGGGTGAGGCCCTGCGCCGGGCGCTGGATGCGCGCTTTGCCGCCGGCTGGGCGGACGACGAGGCCGCGTTGTCTACAATGGGCAGGCTCTGGCGCGCGCACGGCTATCTTGCCGACACCCACACCGCCGTGGCCTGGGCCGTTTCCGAGCAGATCGCCCCGCAGGGAAAGACCGAGCGGCCGATGGTGGTCCTGTCCACGGCCTCGGCCTATAAGTTCCCGCAGGCCGCGCTCAAGGCGCTGGGCCTCCGCCCGGCCGAGACCGACTTTGACGCGCTCTGGGCCCTGCACGATGCAACCGGCGTGCCGGTGCCATCCGGCCTTGCCGCCCTGCAGGGTCTGCCTGTGCGCCACCGCGACGTGATCGCCCCGGGCGAAATGGCGGACTACGTCGCGCGCCAAGGTTGATTTTGCGGCAAAACCGCGGTATAATAGGCACAAACCGAACGCAAAGGAGCACACATATGGTAGAGTTTCGCTATGACACCCAGCTTCTCATCGAGGGACACGATCTGGATGAGGACGCCATCTATGACTACATCGCCGCCCATTTTGCGGGCGACTCGCTGCTGGCTGTGGGCGACGAGGATCTGATCAAGATCCACTTCCACACCAACGAGCCCTGGAAGCTTTTGGAATACTGCCGAAGCCTGGGTGAGATCTTCGACATCGTGGTGGAGGATATGGACCGCCAGAGCCGCGGCTTGAAGGGCTGAGCCATGGGAAAAACACTGGTATTGGCCGAAAAGCCCTCGGTCGGCAAGGAGCTAGCCCGCGTGCTCGGCTGCCGCAAGGGCGGCGAGGGCTATCTGGAGGGCGAGCACTACGTTGTGACCTGGGCCCTGGGGCATCTGGTCACGCTGGCGGACCCCGACGTCTACGACAAAAAGCTGGAAAAATGGAGCATGGAGGATCTGCCCATGCTCCCCAAAACCATGAAGCTTGTGGTCATCCCCGAAACCGCCCGGCAGTTCCGGGTGGTGCAGGGGCTGATGAAGCGCAGCGACGTGAGCGAGCTTGTCATCGCCACCGACGCCGGGCGCGAGGGCGAGCTGGTTGCCAGGTGGATCATGGTCAAGGCCGGGTGGAACAAGCCCGCCAAGCGGCTTTGGATCTCGTCTCAGACCGACAAGGCCATCCGCGAGGGCTTTGCCCATCTGCGCCCGGCCAGGGAGTATGACGATCTGTTCCGCTCGGCCCAAGCCCGGTCTGAGGCTGACTGGCTGGTGGGGCTGAACGTCACAAGAGCTTTGACCTGCAAGCACAACGCCCAGCTCTCGGCGGGCCGGGTGCAGACCCCGACGCTGGCGCTGGTGGTGGAGCGCGAAAACGAGATCCGCCGCTTTGTGCCGCAGCCATACTACGGCGTGCGCGCGCAGTTTGCGGGCTTCACCGCCGTGTATCACGACGAGGCCGGCAACGCCCGCTTCTTTGACAAGGCCAAGGCCGAGGCGGTGCTGCAGGATTGCCAGGGCAAGCAGGCTGTGATCACGCAGCTCACCAAAATGCGCCGCCAGACCCCGCCGCCGGCCCTGTACGATCTGACCGAGCTGCAGCGCGACGCCAACAAGAAATACGCCTACTCCGCCAAGGAGACGCTCAACTGCATGCAGGCGCTCTACGAGCGGCACAAGGCCCTCACCTACCCCCGCACCGACAGCCGCTATCTCTCCGACGACGTGGTGCCCACCCTGCCCGACCGGCTGCGGACCTTGATGGTCGCCCCTTATAAAGAGCTGGCCTACGCGGTCATGCGCAGCCGGCCGCTGCAGACCAAATACATGGTCAACAACGCCAAGGTCACAGACCACCACGCCATCATCCCCACCGAGGAGCAGCCGGATCTGTTCGCCTTCTCGGGCCCGGAGCGCAACGTCTACGATCTGGTCGCGCGCCGGTTTTTGGCGGCGCTGATGCCGCCGTTTGAGTATGAAGAGGTCAAGCTGACCCTCAAGATCGGGCCGCACAGCTTCACCGCTTCGGGCAAAATCGTGAAGAACCAGGGCTGGCGGGCCGCTTACGACAAGAGCTTCCAGCTCGACGACGAGGCCGACGAGACCGAGGACGAGCCCGACCAGCGCCTGCCCGAGCTGACAAAGGGCCAGCGTCTGAACGTGAGCGGCCTCAGGCTCTCCACCGGCAAGACCGCGCCCCCCGCCCGCTACACCGAGGCCACGCTGCTCACCGCAATGGAGCATCCCTCCGGCCAGGTGGCGGACAAGGCGCTCAAAAAGATCCTGCAGGAGACCTCGGGCCTCGGCACGCCCGCCACGCGCGCGGACATCATCGAGAAGCTCTTCTCGGCGTTCTACATCGAGCGCCACGGCAAATCGCTTGTGCCGACCTCCAAGGGCATCCAGCTCATTGACCTGGCCCCGGCGGATCTGCGCAGCGCCGAGCTGACCGCCCGCTGGGAAGACCGCCTGGCCCGCATCGCCAAGGGGCAGGAAAAGGACGCCGAGTTTGTGGAGCAGATGCGCCAGTACGCGGCAAAGCTGGTTTCCAGCGTCAAGGCCAGCACCGCCGTCTATACCCACGACAACCAGACGCGCAAGCCCTGCCCCGAATGCGGCAAGCTGCTGCTTCTGGTCAAGGACAAGCGCGGCGAGCTGCTGGTCTGCCCGGACCGGGAATGCGGCTTCCGCAAGCGCACCACCCAGGTCACAAACGCCCGCTGCCCCAACTGCCACAAAAAGCTGGAGCTCTGGGGCGAGGGCGACAAGCAGACCTTTGCCTGCGCCTGCGGCTACCGCGAAAAGCTCTCCGACTTCCAGGCCCGGCGCAGGCAGGACGGCGCGGGCAAGTCTGACGTGCGGCGCTATATGGCCCAGCAGAGCACACAGACCCAGGCCAACCCCGCCATGGCAAACGCCCTGGCCCAATGGATGGCCAAAAACAAGAAATGAGGTGATCTCATGTATTGTCCCATTTGCGGCACAAAGCTGGTGGAGGGTGCAAGGTTCTGCCATCAGTGCGGCGAAAAGGCCCCGGTTTTGAAAAAGCCGCTGCCCGCCGTCCCCGAGACGCCGGCGCTCTCCCCTGCCGGCGAGGCCGCCTTTGAAGCGTATACCGCCGAGCCCATCGAGGCCCCCGGCACCGCGACCTCGGTTGCCTTCACCTTTGAAAATGGGTACGACCCCGGCTCCCAGCCGGACGCTGAGCCTGCGCAGCCGCAGGACGACGGCAGACCAAAGCCCCTGTCCAAAAAGAGCATCATCTGGCTCTCCATCGTCGCGGGCGTGCTGCTGCTTGCCATTGCCGCAGGTACGCTCTTCGGCCTGCAGGAGCTATACGGTCGCCGCGACCGCGCCAAGCTGTCTGAGGCGCTGTGCCACACCTGGCAGCTTGAGGATCCGGGCGACGGCAGCGTAGTGCTGCTGGCCTTCCACTCTGACGGCAGCGGCATCTGCACCCGGCAGGCCTGGCTGTTTGAAGAGACCATCGCGGCGTTTTCCTACGACGTGACCGGCAAGGATACCATCGTCTTGCACTATAACGGCGCAGAGCTTACATACACCGTAACCTTTGAGCAAGAGAAGACGGCGCTGCGCTTTTCGCCAAACCTTCTGGTCCAGAATCGCCCCGACGAGCGCTGGACCATCTACCGCGCCACCCCATAGCAAGCAAAAACGCCCCCATTGGGGCACCCTCCGTAAGGAAGTTCTTTTGATACTAAACTTCAATTAAAACATTTAAAAATCCAATCACGTAACGTAACGCTCCGGATGAGCTCATCGGTCAAAGAACAAATAGTTGCACAAAGGCG
>ONCN01000056.1 GCA_900316335.1 uncultured Eubacteriales bacterium
GGCAAGCCCGAGGTCAAGCCCGACGACAGCTTCACCGACGTCAAGCCGGGCGACTACTTCGCCGACTCCGTCGCCTGGGCCGTTGCCAATGGCATCACCGTCGGCACCGATCCCGGCAAGTTCAGCCCCTCCGACACCTGCACCCGCGAGCAAGTCGTGACCTTCCTGTATCGCGACATTGCCGAATAATCCGTAATCACCGCCCCGTCCCCTCCCGCACCATCCTGTAGTGGCCGCTGACCACAGCGGCTAGTCGCGAAGCGCTATTGCAGGTACCTCCGATTATCAGAACGGTCGGAGGTTGCACAGACCAACGAAAAACGCGCGTATATCGCACCCTGTGCATGCTGGCGCATGTGGTCATGCGCCACTACGACGCATGTGCGACGCGCAGCCAGTTCCTTGGGCGTCATGCGCCACTACGGGCGGGTGCGTGTGTAGGGGCGAGCATCGCTCGTCCGCAGCAGGGGCCAACGATAACACAACGCCGATGCAAATTCGCAACCCACCCGGGTGCGAATTTGCATCGGCGTGTTGTATTTTGAGATTGTTGCCGCGGACAAGCGATGCACGTCCCTGCACGGGGATCCCCACACGTTGCCGTGAATGACAGAAAGAAAAAACTGCCCCTTTACGAACAGGGGATTTTTTGCTATAATATAAGTTGACTAATTATCGTGATCCGTTCCGGCTCGGGCTGTGGCGGATCAAAGCAAAGGAGAAACCCTATGCGCATGAGAAAACGCCCCAATCTGGAGCCACGGATGGAGGCCTGTGACGCGGTCTGGATCCGGGATCCCGAGGCGCACCTGGGCCGCTGGCGCGAGCTGCTGCCCGGCGCCGAGGCGCTGCGGCTGGAGATCGGCTGCGGCAAGGGCAAGTTCACCGTCGAGACCGCCGCGCTGGAGCCGGAGGTGTTGTTCATCGCGGTGGAGAAGGTCAAGGAGGCCCTGGTGCTGGCCATGGAGAAAACCGTGCAGATGGGCCTGAAAAACGTCTACTACCTGTCGGTGGACGCAGCCGAGCTTGAGCAGTATTTCGCACCCGGCGAGGTGGATCTGATCTATCTGAACTTCTGCGATCCCTGGCCCCGCTCGAAAAACGCAAAACGGCGGCTGACCTACCACACCTTTTTGGAGAAATATCGCCACGTCCTGCGCCCGAAGGGCGAGATCCACTTCAAGACCGACAACGCAAAGCTCTTTGCCTGGTCCTTGGAGGAGTTTGCGCAGTATGGCTACCCGGTGCAAAACGTCACCGACGATCTGCACAAGGACGGACCCGTGGGCATTATGACCGGCTATGAAGAAAAATTTTACAACCTGGGCACTCCCATCCACCGCTGTGAGATCGTGATGCCCGAAACCGTACAACAAGGAGGAACGGAGCAATGAAGTATGTATTTGGCGTAGACGTGGGCGGCACCACCGTCAAGCTTGGCCTGTTCACCGAGACGGGCACCCTGCTGGAAAAGTGGGAGATCCCCACCCGCGCCGAGGAAGAGGGCAGCGCCATTCTGCCCGACATCGCCAAGGCCCTGAGCGACTGCCTGACCAGAAATCTGCTCGACCGGGCGGACGTGCTGGGCGTCGGCATCGGCGTGCCGGGCCCCGTGAACGACGAGGGTCTGGTCAACCGCTGCGTCAACCTCAACTGGGGCGTGTTCAATCTCCATGAGGTGCTGGGCGAGCTCACGGGCTTTGTGGTCAAGGCCGGCAACGACGCCAATGTGGCGGCTTTGGGCGAGTTCTACGACGGCGGCGGCAAGGGCAGCCGGTCTATGCTTATGATCACCCTGGGCACCGGCATCGGCGGCGGCTTCGTGCTCAACGGCAAAATCCTCAACGGCGCGCACGGCGTGGCCGGCGAGATCGGACACCTCACCATCAACCGCGACGAGCAGGAGTTCTGCACCTGCGGCAAACGCGGCTGCGCCGAGCAGTATGCCTCCGCCCGCAGCGTGGCCCGGATCGCAAGAAAGCGCCTTGCCAAGGACGAGCGGCCAAGCCTCCTCAAGAGCATCCCCTTCCTTACGGCAAAGGACGTCTTTGAGTGTGCGTCCCAGGGCGACAGCCTGGCAACCGAAATATTGGAAGACACCTATACCGTTCTGGGCGAGACCATTGCAGACGCCTGCTGTATGATCGACCCCGAGCTGGTCGTGGTCGGCGGCGGCATGTCCAAGGCCGGCCAGGTCCTGCTTGACGGCATCGAGCCCAAGTTCAAAAAATTCATGTTCCACGCCTGCAAAGACACCAAGTTTGCCCTGGCGACCCTGGGCAACGACGCCGGCATCTACGGCGGCTTCCGTCTGATCGCAGGCAAGACCGAGTAAGCTATGAAAGAATACATCTCCGTCCGGGGTGCCCGGGCCAACAACTTAAAAAATGTGGATCTCACCGTCCCAAGAGACAAGCTGGTGGTTTTCACCGGCCTGTCCGGGTCGGGCAAATCCTCCCTGGCCTTTGACACCATCTATGCCGAGGGGCAGAGGCGGTATGTGGAATCCCTGTCGAGCTACGCCAGGATGTTCCTGGGCCAGATGGACAAGCCGGATGTGGACGCCATTGACGGCCTGTCCCCGGCGATCTCCATCGACCAGAAGACCACCTCCAAAAACCCCCGCTCTACCGTGGGCACGGTGACGGAGATCTACGACTATCTGCGCCTTCTGTGGGCGCGCACCGGCGTGCCGCACTGCCCCAAGTGCGGCAAGGAGATCAAAAAGCAGACCATCGACCAGATCGTAGACCGCATCCTTCAACTGCCGGAGGGGACCCGCTTCCAGGTTTTGGCGCCGGTGATCCGGGGCAAAAAGGGCGAGCATCAAAAGGTCTTCTCCGACGCGGCCAAGGCCGGCTTTGTCCGGGTGCGCGTGGATGGCGAGCTGTATGATCTTTCCGAAGAGATCCGCCTGGAAAAGAACAAAAAGCACCACATTGAGCTCATCGTGGACCGGCTTGTCCTGCGCGGCGACATCACCCGCCGGCTGACCGACTCCATCGAGACCGCCTCCGCCCATGGCGGCGGCCTGGTGCTCATCCAGCGGATGGACACCGGCGAGGAGCTGCCCTTTTCGCAGAACTACGCCTGCGAGGATTGCGGCATCTCCATGCCGGAGCTGAGCCCCCGGATGTTCTCCTTCAACAACCCCTACGGCGCGTGTCCGCACTGCGCAGGTCTGGGCTATCAGCTTAAGGTGGACCCGGATCTGATCATCCCGAACAAGAGCCTGTCTGTGATGGAGGGTGCCATCCAGGCCAGCGGCTGGGGCAACGTAAAAAACGATTCCATTGCCCGGATGTACTTTGACGCGCTTGCCCAGCGCTTCCACTTCAAGCTTACAGACCCTGTGGAAGCGCTGCCCGACCCTGCCCTGGACGCCATCTTGTATGGCACCAAGGGCGAAAAGCTCAAGCTCTACTATGAGCGCGCCAACGGCCGCGGCACGCTGGAGCAGGCCTTTGAGGGCATCATCCCCAGCCTTGAGCGCCGCTATCGCGAGACCCAGTCCGAGGCCATGCGCAAGGAGCTGGAGGAGTGCATGTCCACCTCGCCCTGTCCTGCCTGCGGCGGTCACCGGCTGTCCGACATCTCCCGGGCCGTCACCGTCGGGGGGATGCGGATCATGGACTACTGCGACCTGCCCGTGACCCAGGCGCTGGATTTTGTGCAGGGCCTGCAGCTTGGCCCCACCGAGGCCATGATCGCCCAGCCCATCTTGCGGGAGATCCGCGCCCGGCTCGGCTTTTTGAATTCCGTGGGCTTGCAGTATCTCACGCTCTCCCGGGCTGCGGCCACCCTCTCGGGCGGCGAGAGCCAGCGCATCCGCCTGGCCACGCAGATCGGCTCAAGCCTGATGGGCGTGCTCTATATTCTCGACGAGCCCTCCATCGGCCTGCACCAGCGCGACAACGACAAGCTGCTTGACACGCTCAAGCGGCTGCGCGATCTGGGCAACACCCTCATCGTGGTGGAGCACGACGAGGACACCATGCGCGCGGCGGACTATATCGTGGACGTCGGCCCCGGCGCCGGCATCCACGGCGGCGAGATCGTGGCCCAGGGCTCCATCGAGGATCTGATGGCGGAGCCCCGGTCCTACACGGGCCAGTATCTGTCCGGCAAGCGGCAGATTGCCGTCCCGTCTGTGCGCCGCCCGGGCAGCGGCAAGACGCTCAAGGTCTTCGGCTGCCGGGAAAACAACCTGCAAAACATCGACGTTTCCATCCCCCTTGGGACGCTCACCTGCGTCACCGGCGTGTCCGGCTCGGGCAAGTCGTCCCTGGTCAACGAGATCATCTATAAAAAGCTGGCCGGCTCGTTGAACCACGCCCGGATCCGCCCGGGCCGCCACGACCGCTTTGAGGGCCTGGAGCATCTGGATAAGGTCATCTGCATCGACCAGAGCCCGATCGGCCGCACGCCCCGCTCCAACCCTGCCACCTACACCGGCCTGTTCAACGATATCCGCGACCTGTTTGCTTCGACCCAGGATGCGAAGCTGCGCGGCTATGGCCCGGGCCGCTTCTCCTTCAATACCAAGGGCGGCCGCTGCGAGGCCTGCGGCGGCGACGGCCTGGTGAAGATCGAGATGCACTTTTTGCCCGACGTTTACGTGCCGTGCGACGTGTGCCACGGCAAGCGGTACAACCGCGAAACGCTCGAGGTCCTCTACAAGGGCAAGACCATCGCAGACGTGCTGGATATGACCGCCGACGAGGCGCTGGAATACTTCCAGAACCTGCCCCGCCTGCGCGACCGGGTCCAGACCCTGGTGGACGTCGGCCTTGGCTATATCAAGCTGGGGCAGAGCTCAACCACGCTCTCGGGCGGCGAGGCCCAGCGCGTGAAGCTTGCGACCGAGCTTTCGCGCAAGTCCACGGGCTCCACCTTTTATATCCTCGACGAGCCGACCACGGGCCTTCATATGTATGACGTGAGCAAGCTCATCGACGTGCTGCAAAAGCTGGTGGACGCGGGCAACACCGTTTTGGTCATCGAGCACAATCTCGACGTGATCAAGTGCGCCGACCATCTGATCGACCTCGGCCCCGAGGGCGGCGACGGCGGCGGCACCATCGTCGCCACCGGCACCCCGGAGGAGGTGGCAGCCTGCCCGAAGAGCTTTACCGGGCAGTATTTGAGAAAGGCATTAACTGACAAGTGACAATTGAATGTATTGTGCAAATCGGGATTTGCACAATTCCGACATTTTCAATTTTCAATTGTCAATTCTCAATTCGACGGAGGAACCATGAGACTTGACAAATATCTGAAGGTATCCCGCCTGATCAAGCGGCGCACCGTGGCAAACGAGGCCTGCGACAACGACCGCGTCACGGTCAACGGCAGACCCGCCAAGGCGAGCTATGAGGTCAAGGAAGGGGACGTCATTGCCATCCAGTTCGGCGCCCGGACGCTCAAGGTTGAGGTCCTCCAGGTGGCCGAAACCGTCCGCAAGGACGACGCGGCAGCCCTCTACCGGGAGCTGCCAAACTGAATACCCTGCTTTGAGTAAAAAGAGAGGAGGACCGCATGAAGGGCTTTTTCCGTCTGTTGTTCCACCGGGTTGGCCTGGTGGCCGTGGGCATCATTTTGCAGCTTGCGGTTTTGTTTGCTATGCTCCGGTACTTCTGGGACGTGGCACCCATTCTCGATGTGGGGATGACGGTTTTGGCCTGGGCACTGGTCCTCTATATCCTGTCTGACCGCAGCAATCCCGCCTATAAGCTCGCCTGGATCATCCTGATCATCGGCTTTCCCGTCTTCGGCGTGTTCTTATACGTGATCTTCGGCGGCAACCGCCTGTCCAAGCGGCTGAAAAAGAAGATGTCCGGCATGGAGCGCACGCTGCAGACGCATCTGCAGCAGGACGAGGCCGTTATGGATGCCCTGCGCTGGCACGAGCCGGACGCCGCCGTCCAGGCGCAGTATCTGAGCAACACTGCCCACTGCCCGGTCTACCAAAACACCGAGACCGTCTTCTTCCCCTCCGGCGAGGCTGCCATCCAGCAGATGCTGCACGAGCTGGAGCGGGCCGAGCGCTCGATCTATCTGGAATACTTCATCATCGCCCACGGCGAGGTCTGGTCCTCCGTGCTGGAGATCTTAAAGCGCAAGGCTGCCGAAGGCGTGGACGTGCGGCTGATCTACGACGACTTCGGCTGCATCCGGCGGCTGGACTACCACTACGACCGGGAGCTTGAGGCCTTCGGTATCCAGGCTCGGGCATTCAACCGCTTTGTGCCGCTGCTGGACTCGCGCATGAACAACCGCGACCACCGCAAGTTCCTGATCATCGACGGCTGCGTGGGCTTTACCGGCGGGGTGAACCTGGCCGATGAATATGCCAACCTTGGAAAGCGGCCCTTCGGCCACTGGAAGGACTGCGCCGTCATGCTCCGGGGCGACGCGGTGTGGTCCATGACCGTGATGTTCCTCTCCATGTGGAACTATATCACCGAAAACCGCAAGGTTGACCCCATGCCGGAGCCCGTGTACCGCCCGGACGCGGTGGGCTACGTCCAGCCCTACGTGGACAGCCCGCTCGATTTTGAGGCGGTGGGCCGCACGGTGTTCAGCAACATGATCACCCGCAGCCGCAAGCGGGTCTGGATCATGACTCCGTACCTCATCATCGACGACGGCATGGCCGAGACGCTGACCAACGCCGCCAAGGCCGGGATCGACGTGCGGATCATCACCCCCGGCATCCCGGATAAAAAACACGTTTACGAAATGACCCGGGCCAACTACCCGGCCCTGCTCGAGGGCAAGGTCCGGATCTTTGAGTATACCCCAGGCTTCATCCATTCCAAGCTCTTTTTGGCCGATGACGACATCGCCGCCGTGGGTACGGTGAACCTGGACTTCCGCAGCCTGTATCTCCATTTTGAGGACGGCGTGTGGATCTATCGCGGCAACTGCATGGAGCAGATCCGACAGGACTTCGACGAGACCTTCCCCATGTGTCGGGAGGTCACCGCCGAGCAGGCCCGCGAGGTCGGTCTGCTTCGCAAGCTCTACCGCGCCGTGCTGCGGCTGTTGTCGCCCCTGATGTAGGAGGTTTCGTTATGAAAAAACTGTTCAAAGCGCTTGGCATTGTTTTGCTCGTGCTCATCCTCGCCGTGGTCGGTCTGTTCGGCTATCTCACGCTGACCGAGTACAAGCCTGCGGCTGTGGAGGACCTTGCCATTGATCAAAACCGGACCGCGCCGCTTGACAAGCAAACCTTCACCGTCCTGTCCTGGAACGTGGGCTACTGCGCCCTGGGCGAAGAGAGCGACTTCTTTATGGACGGCGGCAAGGAGGTCCGGCCGCCTCATAAGGCCATCGTGGACAAAAACTTCGGCAACATCCTCACTGAGCTCAAGGCGATCGGTGCGGACTTCACCTTCCTGCAGGAGGTGGATTCCGGCTCCACGCGCAGCTATGGCATGGACCAGGTCGCCCAGCTTCGGGAAGAGCTTGGCCAGGCCAGCGCCTACGCGCTCAACTTCTGCACCGACTTTGTGCCCTATCCCGTGCCGCCCATCGGCCGGGTGCGCTCAGGGCTTCTTACCCTCTCCACCTGCCAGATCGCCCAGGCCCAGCGGTTGAGCCTGCCCTGTCCCTTCTCCTGGCCGGTGTCCACGGCCAATCTCAAGCGCTGCATGCTGGTCTCGCGCATCCCGCTGGCCGATCAGCAGCGGGAACTGGTTTTGGTCAACTTCCATCTGGAGGCCTATGACGACGGCGAGGGCAAAATTGCCCAGACCCGCCAGCTCCTGTCTCTGCTTGAGGAGGAATACGGCAAGGGCAATTACGTTCTGGCCGGCGGCGACTGGAACCAGATCTTCCCCCTCACCGAGGACGCCTGGCCCAACACGCACAAGGATCTTTGGACCCCCGGCGTGCTGCGCGAGGACGAGCTTGCCGAGGGCTGGCGGTTCTACTGGGACGACAGCGTTCCCACCTGCCGCCTTTTGAACCAGCCCTATGACCCCGCCGACACGGAAAACACCCAGTATTATGTGATCGACGGCTTCTTGGCCTCGCCCAACCTTACCGTCGAGGCCTGCGACACGCTGGATGAGGGCTTCCGGTTCTCTGACCACAACCCCGTCCTGATCCGGCTGACCATGGGGGAATAAGCCATGAAGCGGCTTCTTCCGCTGCTGCTGGCGCTGACCCTCTGTTTGGCAGGCTGCCAGCTTCGCAACCGCCAGAATTCGTCCCTCTTCATCCCCACCGGGGAGAGCCAGACGGCGCAGACCGAACCCACGGCAGCGCCCGTTCAGGACGGCGCAGATCTGGCCCTGCCCGCGCAGGGCGGCGGCATCATCAAAGAGATCTACAAGGCCTCGGGCACCTGGCCCAAGGACCATCCCGAGCTGGACTATCTCTACCGCATCCCGTTTATCGACCTGCAAGGCGCTTACGTGGACGGCTGCAACCAGGAGATCGACCGGCGTTACCGCGCCGCGGCCCGCGAGGCCATGGACGCCATGGACCGCTACGAGACCCCGCACAGCGTCACCATCGACTACACCGTGGGGCTGTTCGGCACCGTGGTGAGCCTGGAGATCGACCAGACCTTCTCAGACGGCCAGACCGCCTTCGGCGTTTACAACTTCGACGCCAAAACCGGCGACGCGGTCGAGCGGGACCGCCTGGTATCCTGCGTCGGGCTTGACCCGCAGACGCTGCCGGAGCTTCTGTCTCAGGCTGTCGAGACCGAATTTCTGCGCCGCTACGCCGGCCAGCAGACGCTCACGCCGGTGGCCTATGCCGACGCGCTGGAAAAGACCCGGTCCTTTGACCCCGACGCGATCGCAGTCTACCTCCGGCCGGACGGCAGCTTGGGCGCCCTTGTCCCCATCTGGGACCTCTCCGGCGGCCAGAGTCTGACCCCCGTGGTCCTTGCGGCCGAGACGCCATAGCGCGATACCAATTGCACGAACGAAAACCAACAGATACAGATCATGGGAGAGCATCGTGAAAGAGATCATTTGTGCCCGGTGCGGCAACACATTGGAAAAGGGTACGGCGGTCTGCCCCTTCTGCGGCAACGACCTGGAAGAAAACACCGCCCTGGACCCGGAGCTCACCGCGGCTCTGGCTGCCTTTGAAGAGAAAAACCGAAACGAGGCCCAGCGCGCCCTTGCAAGGCACCAGGCCCCCGCCACGCCAAAGCCCGCCCAGGCCGGGCGGGAGATCCAGACGCCCCGTCCCGACGGCGCGCAGCCCAAAAAGGCCCGGACCCGTCAGCCCGAGCGCCAGTGCCCCACCTGCGGGCGGACCCTGCCCAAGGGACTCAAGACGTGCCCCTTCTGCCGGCCCGAGCAGGCCGAGCAGCCCAAGGTCGAGACTGCTCCTGTGAAAAAGAGCCGCCTGCCCAAGATCCTTGGGGCAGCAGCCCTTGCCGTGCTGGTGCTGGGCGGCGTGTGGCTGGCCGTGCGCAATCGCACGCCCGAGCCCACCGAGCCGACTGCGCTGCAGCGGGATACCTCCGAGACTCCCACGCAGACCATGTCTCCCCCCGAGACCACCGAGCCTCCCACACAGACCACCGAGCCCGGTCTGAGCGCCGAGGAGGCCCAGACCCTGGCGGCGCAGACCTACAACTGCCAGGCCGAGCTGCGCGAGCAGACCGAGGCGGGCTACACCTTCGCCTGTCTGCGCGGCAGCATCGAGCTTGGCACCGTCCTGGTGGACCGGGACGGCGGCGTGCGGGTTCTTGACGGCATGGAGCAGAGCCCCGGCGGTGCGCTGGATGCAGCGCACGTTGAGAGCCTGCTGCGCGGCCACAGCACCGCGGCGGCCTATTCCTGGTGCCTGGTGGACACCGCCACCGGCGAAAGCTTCGGCAGCGAAAACCGGGACACCGGCTTGTCTGCCTCAGCCCTGGTGGATCTGCCCATCCTCTACGCCGTGGCAAAAAAGGTGGAGGCCGGGGAGCTCTCCATGGACAGCCCCATCACCGTCTCCACCACCTCCAACGGCCGCGGCTCGCTTGCCGGCTACTACGGCGCCCAGTTCACCCTGGCCGAGATGCTGGACTTTGTTCTTGCTCGCAGCTCCAACGACGCCTCCAACTCCCTGATGGACCACATCGGCATTGACGCCATCAACAGCCTGTGCCACGAGGCCGGCTTTGAGAGCGTCCGGCTGACCAACCACATCGGCAGCACCGTGGAAAACACCGACAGCGACAACTACATCTCCGCCCATGACGCGGCTGCCATCGTGGATGCGCTCTACCGTGCAGACGGCGCCATCGACGGCGCCTACCTCACCGAGCACATGCGGATTGCCGACGGCGACCGCAACGCCAACCGCGGCCTTGGCCGCCGGATCGGCGAGGCAATGATCGGCAACCACAACGGCTCCACCGCCTATAAATATAATGAGGTCATTCTTGCCCGTGCCGGAGGCCGGACCTACGCGCTGTGCTTTATGGCAAACGGGGCCGACGCCACCTGGCTGCAATCCGCCGCCGCCGAGATCGGCGAATACTGCCAGTCCGTCATGGAGCAGTAAACAACAATCTGCAAACGTGCATCGGGCAGCAAGACTACCCGATCAGCTCCGCCGCCATCCTGGCCAGGATGGCGGCGCTTCTTTTTGCCTCCTCCAGCGTGTTTTCGGTGGAGCCGATCTCCACGATCAGCGCGCCGGGCGAAAGGTCCTGGTTAAACCGCTCCTTGCGCAGATCCAGGGGCTTCATCAGTCCGCCGCCCTCCTGCAGTCCCAAAACCTGGAGCTTCAGCGCCAGGCTCAGATTGCGCTGCCAGTCCGGATGGCTGAGCCCGCCCTCGTCGGTGCCGACCACCAGCATCATCGGTGCGCAGAGTGTGCCGTCCAGCTCGACGGTTTCCCGCACCGGCTCGGCCAGCGCGTCGCGGTGCAGATCCAGCACCATCCGGATCGAAGGGTATTCCTCCAGCCAGGTCCGGATCTTTTCCCGCGCATTGGCGTAGGAGTCGTTGTAGGACGGATAGTCGTTGAGCGTCCGGTCGTGGATCACCGTCACGCCCAGTGCCTCCAGCTCCTCAGCCAGCACGTCGCCCACCGCGATCACGGACTGCCCGTCCTCCAGCGTCCGGTACTCGCCCGAGGGCTCATAGCGGTCGTCCCCGTCCGGGGTATAGGCCTCGGTGCTGTGCGTGTGCACAATCAGCACGCGCGGCCCCGCGGCATCCATTGCCGGCAGCGGCTGCTCGAGCAGCGCGCCGAGATCCGGTTGGTAGCTGCAGCTTCCCCGCAGCTTGAGCCCCTGCGCTGCGGCGGCGGAAAACACAGGCCCCTGCGCCGTTTCGCTTGGCTCCGGCGCTAGCGCGGTGGTCTCCGGCTCTGCTGGCGGCTCCGGCGCGGCTGTTTCGGTCTCCGGCGCTTCATTCGGCACAATCCCGGATGCCTGCGCGCCGGGAGCCGTGCGAAGCGGCCGGGGCAGGGGAGCGGGCTTGTCCGCCGTTTCGGCCCTGGGGCCAAGTCCAGTCTCCAGCAACAGCACGGCGTTCAAGACCGGCCTGCTCCCGCCCAGGCGAAGCAGCGCAAGACCGGCCCGGCACGCTTCGTCTGCCTGCGGCAGCAGCCTGAGCGTCAGTGCCAGCAGCACCAGCGCCAGGCAAAACCGGGTCTGAACGGGTTTTCGATATAACCGCGGATACATAAATGCCTCCCTCTTTCGTGTGACCTGCTTCATTCTATGCAGCAGGCGCCCAAAACATGTCCGGCTCACCCCGATTTAAGTTGAGCCCATGAAGATTTAGTACGAAATTCACAGAGAATAAAGCAGAAAAAGCAGCGTTTTCGACGGAAAATCACCCGGCAGGCGAGGTATCCTTGTGAAAAGCGCCAGCATTGTGATATTTACCAAAAATGAACGCCTGTTTTTATGCAGATCATAGAATATGAAATTCAGGTCAACAATTCTGTTGAAATTTAGTAAATTATAACTTAAAATTGATTTGTAAAAATGCCCTATTATGTCTGCGGCCGCCGATTTGTCCCCGGAGGTGAACGAAAAACGGACGTCGGCCCGGCAAACTCTCCTTCCGGCAGGTGTGCCGCCGGATGAAACGCCCCGCGTAGAGAGCAATCCCACGGCACACGGATGAAAAACAGGAGGATATTTATGAAGTTTACCAAGAAGACCCTGTCTGTACTGTGCGCCATCGTGATGGTGCTCCAGCTCTTTGCAGGGTTGACTCTCGAAATACGCGATGAGCAATGCCGATACAGACGGCCTGTGTTCGCAGTATGCAGAGGCAGGCGCAAAGACGCGTGCTGCCAAAGAAGTAACCATTGCCGACGGCGCGATCACAAGCGCTGTGGACGACACCATGAAGTGGACGGCGGAAGCTGTTGACAACTTCAAGGCATACGACGGTGAGACTGTCTACTATCTCAAGGATTCCGCCGGCAAGTATCTGCGCCGCGGCAGCATGGGCCAAAGCAACGCTGCGCTGTATCTGGATGACAGCGTCAGCAAAACGCAACGCTACTACACCTGGAGCGCGAAGGCCTATGCAGACGAAGACAAGACCTTCGCCCTGTATCTGAACACGGAGCGCGCCTACGGCAACGACTTTGCGGCATACCTCTTTGGCGGCGAGGTCAACGGCAAGACTGGCTTCGACATCCCCGACGGCCAGGCCCAGCGCTCTGCAGACGATCCCTTCGCCTTTATGAGCAACGCAAGCTGCTCCCACATCCAATTCTTTGCCCTGGCCTCCGACGAGGGCGGCGACGATCCCGATCCCGAAGAG
>ONCN01000093.1 GCA_900316335.1 uncultured Eubacteriales bacterium
TGCGAGGAAATGGCAAAGCCTCGGTCTTGCAGGCAGCGCAGCACCTGCAAGACCACCGCGCAGTTGCGCCGCTGATGCTCGCCCAAAAGCGGCAGGCGGAAGCGAAGCGCCCCATATTGCAGGCTCTGGCCGGCGATCGAGCGTTCAACCACCGTCAGATCCTCCACGTTTGCGCGGTGCAGGGGGATCCCCAGCGCTGCGCAGCGCCCTGCTATCACCGCCTCCACCTCGGGCAGATTGGGATACAGCACCGCCTCGCACCCGGGCTTGAGGATGCCGGACTTGGTCAAGGCAATCTTCTCGACCGTGTCGCCCAAAATCTCGGTGTGATCCAGCCCGATGTTGGTAAACACCGCGACCTCCGGTGCGGGGATGACGTTGGTCGCGTCAAACTCGCCGCCCATCCCGGCCTCGAGGATCACAATGTCGCAGCGCTCGCGCGCAAACCACACCAGCGCCACCGCGGTCACAAGCTCAAACCAGGTGGGCCGGTCCTCGTCCAGCCAGGCCACCGGCTTGACCAGCTCGCAGACCTCGCCGAGCGCCTCGGGCGAGATCATCTTCCCGCAGATCTGCATCCGCTCGCGGAAGGTCACAACGTAGGGCGAGGTAAAAAGCCCCACGCGGTATCCCGCCTCGGTCAGCACCGACGAGAGCATCGAGGCGGTGCTGCCCTTGCCGTTGGTGCCCACGATGTGCACAAACCGCAAAGGCCGCTGCGGGTCGCCCAGCCGCGCCATCAGCGCACGGATCCTGGAAAGCCCGGGCACAGAGCCCTTCCAGGCGTCGGTATAGATAAAGTCCAATGCTTCTTGATAGGTCATAACAGTCTCCTTTTTGCCATGCGGCTAGATGTCAAGGCGCCGCAAGGCGGGCAGCAGCAGGCGGGTCAAAATCAGATCCGCCGCAAAGATCAACCCGTACTGGATGCCGCGCGCGGCAAGATTTGTGCAAAAGAAGGGGGCAAAGGCCTCCTTGTGGTACAGCCAGGCAAGCGACGCGCTTTGCAGCCCGATATAGCCCAGCGCAAACGGCGGCAAAAGCGCAAGTGCAAGCTGCCACACGGTCGGCTTTTGCGCGACCGCCCGGCTGCGCAGCCCCGCCCACAGGCCGAGCAGCAGCGGCGGCAGGCTCAAAAGCGGGTTGTAGCCATACGGCGAGAGAAAGCAGCCCAGCGCGTCAGAGCCGAAGCCCACAAGCGCCCCCGCCAGCGGGCCATAGAGCAGGCCGGACAGGAAAATCGGCAGCGTTTCGAGCGAATAGCGGGTGGTCTGCGTGGGGGCGAAGGACAGCAGCCTTGCCAGCACCACGCTCAGGGCCATGAGCAGGCCGCAGCCTGCCAGGGTGCGGAGCGTAAGCTTGGGTTTGGACATAAAAAAATTCCTCCTGTTGGGAGGAGGTTACAGCGATCCCTTTGAAATTTACGGAGCGGCTGCAAGCGCACACCGTACAGCAAAAGCTGTTTCGTCCATTGGCAACCTCCCATCCAATGGCACTACCGGGCCGGGCCCGACGCGTACGCTCTACTCTCCATAGAGGATCGCCCTCATTATAACAGCGCCGCGGCAAAGATGCAAGAGCAAATGCAAAAAAAATGGGGCAGGGAGGCGGTCATAAAGAAACCGCCCCGAAGCCGCGGACTTCGGGGCAGGGAAGTCAGATCTCCATGGCTGAGACAATGCCGCGCATAAGCTGGATGCGGCTGACAAGGGTTTGGGAGGCCAGTTTGCCGCGCAGCTTGATGTTGGCCGCGTAGTCCGCCTCGTGCTCGGGCGGCATGGACTGGATCTGCAGGTTTACAATCGACATGCGGTTGTCCTTGCAGTAGCGCAGCACCTGGTCCAGGGCGTTGCGCTCGTCGTAGAGCACCTCGACGATAAACTCCGGCCGCGGCTGGATGGTGCCGCTGATGCGGTTGAGGCCCGTCTCGGTGATGAGCACCAGCGCCGTGCCGAGCACGCCCAGCTCATAATAGCCGCTGCCGATGGCAAGGCCGATCACGCCGGTGGTCCAAAGGCCGGCTGCGGTGGTCAGACCCTTGATGGTCATTTTTTTGGTGATGATGATGGTGCCCGCGCCGATAAAGCCGAGGCCTGTGACCACCTGGCCGCTGATCCGGGAGATGTCGGCCGGAAGCTCCAGCCCCAGGTAGAGATACAGGCCGGTGATCGAGGCAACAGCCGCGCCCAGGCAGACAAGAATGTGCGTACGGAAGCCCGCGGGCCGGTTTTTCGAAGAGCGCTCCAGGCCGATCAGCGTGCCGCAGAGCACCGCAACCAGCATCCGCACCAGGATCGCCCAAAAGCTGAGATCCCGCAGACCGTTTAATATCGTTAACATCGCGGCACCTCCTTAAGCGATCAGCTCTTGCACCGAGCGGACGCAGTTGAGCTCCGCCACAGCGCTGAGCATGCCGGAATGGGAATGGTTTTCCTTGCTGAGCTGCAAAATGAAGATAGCCGACGGCCACTTGTTTCCGCTGCGCTCGGTGCGCTCCACGTCAATGTCGTAGATCCGGGCAGCCTGGGCCTGGATGACCTCGGTGATGGCCTGCACGTCTGCAAGCTCGGTGAACTCCACGTTGAG
The DNA here is from genome assembly GCA_900316335.1 of uncultured Eubacteriales bacterium. Classification (GTDB taxonomy): domain Bacteria; phylum Bacillota; class Clostridia; order Oscillospirales; family Oscillospiraceae; genus JAFRPC01. The sequence goes on from ONCN01000093.1 coordinate 2,587, forward strand.
CGTGATGTTCCGCAGCCGCCGCTTGAAGAGAATCTCGAGCGGGGCCATGACGTTTAGCACCACCACGATGAGGAGCAAGGTGATCAAAACCAGCTCATAGAAGCCTGCGCCGCAGGCAAGACCCATGCAGACCGTGGCAAACAGGCCTGTTGCGGTGGTGAGCCCCGATACCTGCTGGTGGGCGACCTTGATGATGATGCCGGCGCCCAAAAAGCCGATGCCGGTGAGAACCTGCGAGGCCAGGCGCGAGGCGTCGAACTTCATACCCACGCGGCTGACGGTGTCGGCCCAGAGGGTGTTGAGCATCCGATACTCATACAGGGTGAGCAGCACAGCCATCGCCGCGCCGATGCTGATGAGGATATAGGTGCGAAAGCCCGCGGCCCGCGCCTTCTGCGACCGGCCGTAGCCAACCACGCCGCCGCAGATCACAGCCAGAACCAGCCGCAAAATCACCGTGGCGCAGCGGAATTCCCGCAAAAAATCCAGCGCAGGGATCATAGCATCTCCTCCTTGAGAGGGAATTGGAGCAATCGGAAGTACGGCCCCGAAACCCGCCATAATAAAGATACCAGAAAACGACCGAATTCGCAACTAATTTTTTACCTGAATTTTATATTTCTTTGTTTTACACAGCGGAATTGAGCGATTTGTGTGAAACTTGGTAAAAAAAGCGCAAACACGCCGATGCAAGGTTACGAACCCCGGAAGGGTACGAAGTTGCATCGGCGTGTTTGCATCTGCGTGCTTTGCCGCGCGGCAGACGTGCGGGCAAAGCCTTTTGCAAGTACGGGTCAAAAATCCATCGCCATGCGGGCGGAGGTCTCCTGGTCAAGCTCGGTGACGGTCTTGTCCATCACGCGAAACACGCGCTGGCACAGATTTAAAACGCTGGGACGGTGGGTGGTGACGATGCAGGTCTTGGCGGGGTCCTGCGTGATGATGCTGCGCAAAACCCGCCGCTCAGTGGCAACGTCCAGGGCCGAGGTGGCCTCGTCAAGCAGCAGCACCGGCGCGTCGCGCAAGATCGCGCGCGCAATGGCGATGCGCTGGGCCTGCCCCTCAGACAGTCCGCGCCCCCGCTCGCCCAGGCGGTGCTCGATGCCGTCGGGAAGCTGGCTCACAAACTCCCAGGCGCAGGCGGTCTTGAGCGCCTGGATGATCTGCTCGTCGGTCGCGTCCTCCTTGGCCATGCGCATGTTCTCTGCGATGGTGCCCGTGAGGATCGTGTTGCCCTGCGGGACGTAGGCGAACAGCCCGCGCGTGTCTACGTTGAGCGGGTACTCGCTGCCGTCTGCGCCGCGGATCACGGCCTTGCCCTGCGCGGGGCGGATCAGACCCAAAATCATGCGGATCAAGGTGGTCTTGCCCTCGCCGGAGGCGCCGATGATGGCCACGATCTGCCCGGGCTGGGCAATGAGACTGGAGCTTGTGAGGATCTGCTTGTCCTCGACGTAGGCAAAGTCCACGCCCTCCAGCGAGACGGTCAGGCCCTTGCCTGCCGCGTCTGCCAAAGACCGGCTCTGCGCCACGTGGACCTCACGCGGCAGCTCCACCAGCTCGCGGATGCGGTGCGCCGAGACGGAGCTGTTTAAGAAGTTCGGGATGATGCCCACGACCTTCTGGAAGGCGCTCGACAGCCCGGAGCGCTGCTGCAAAAACAGCGTCATGGTGCCGTAGGTGATCTCATGCGTCCAAAGCCGGAACAGGCAGTAGCCGAAGGCCGCAAACGACACAAGCATCCCCACCGCAGAGACGAAGATGTTGGTCTGGATGGTGAAGAGGTTGTGCGCAAGCACCACCTCTTTAAACCGCTCCTGCCACTGGCGGAGCCTGCGCCCGTACTGCTCGGCAATGCCGAAGGACTTGATGGTGTCGTAGTTGTAGAAGGTCTCCACCTGGAAGGTCATGACCTTTGAGCTCATCTGCCGCACCTGCTTGCTGTATTCGCGCTGCTTTTTGAGCACGTAGCGCGACGAGAGCAGCAAAATCGGGGCGCTGGCCAGCGCGATGACGGCCATAATCCAGTCGTAGTGGAGGATCACGAAAAACGTCGCCACAAAGCGGTAGACCGCAATGAGCACCGACGGCAGCCAGGTGATGGCGTTGTTGCTGACGGTGCCGATGTCGTTGGAAAAGCGGTTGAGCAGATCGCCGTTGGTGAACTGGTTCATCGACAGCCAGTCGGCGTCCATGATCTTGTCAAAGATGTCGGCCTGGATGTCGTTGCCGATCTTGATGCCGAGCTTTGTGGTGATGCGGCTGATCACGCTCTGAAAGGCCAGGCTGAACACGCTCGAGCCCACCATCAAAATGGCGAGCGTCCAGATCCGGTCGGTCTTGTAGCCTGTGATGATGTCGATCAGATACTTGCTCGCCACGCTGCCGACCAGACCCAGGCTGGTGCTGAGGATGCCCAGGATCACATAGAAGGCGATCGCGCCCTTGTAGCGGATGCTGTATGAGAAGATCCACTTCCAGTCGTCCAGGATCTCGCCGAAGGTGCCGTCCTTCCACCGACCGATCAGGATCTGCAGCGAGTCTGCGCTGCTTTTGACTGTGTTGCGCTCGTTCATGGCTCAGTAGTAGAAGTCTTTGATCTTCTTGGCCCTGCTGGGGTGACGGAGCTTGCGGATGGCTTTGTTTTCGATCTGGCGGATGCGCTCACGGGTCACGCCGAAGATCTGGCCGACCTCCTCGAGCGTGTGGGTGCGGCCGTCGTACATGCCGAAGCGCATTTTGAGCACGTCAGCCTCGCGCTGGGTGAGGGTGTCGAGGATCTCTGCCAGCGCCTCTGCCAGCATGGTGTTTGAGGTGGACTCGGCGGGCCCGGGGGTGTTGTCGTCTTCAACGAAAGAGCCGATGGTGGTGTCCTCCTCGTCGCCCACGGGGGTGTCGAGGCTCAGGGTGTCGGCTGCGGTGCGGTTGGCCTCGATGATCTTCTCCACCGGGAGATTGAGCTCCTCGGCGATCTCCTCCAGGGTGGGCTCGCGGCCCAGCTCCTGCACCAGCTTGCGGTTGCACCGTGTGGCCTTGTTGATTACCTCCACCATATGCACCGGCACGCGGATGGTCCTGGCCTGGTCTGCAATGGCGCGGGTGATGGCCTGGCGGATCCACCACGTGGCGTAGGTGGAGAACTTGTTGCCCTTGGTATAGTCAAACTTATCCACGGCGCGAATGAGGCCCGTGTTGCCCTCCTGGATCAGATCCAGGATGTGCAGGCCGCGGCCGGAATACTTCTTTGCAATCGAAACCACAAGGCGCAGGTTGGCCTCGGTGAGCTTTTTCTTGGCGGCCTTGTCGCCGGTGGAGACCTTTTGCGCCAGCTCCATTTCCTCGTCGGCCGAAAGCAGGGGAACCTGGCCGATCTCTTTGAGATACATCCGCACGGGGTCGTCGAGATTGTACTCGGCGGCCAGCTCCACGGGGTCAATGATCTCTTCTTCTATTTCAAGCCCGGGCAGATCCGCCGGACTGTCGTCGTCCAGCTCGAGCTCCGTGCCCATGATCTGGATGCCCATAGACTCCAAAAGCTCATAGACCTGCTCGATCTGCTCAACGGTGCAGGGGATCTTGGACAGGACGTTGTTCAGCTCAGTGGATTGCAGCATACCATCCTTCTTGCCCTTTGCGATCAGGGCGGAGATGGGGCCCATGAGCTCTTCCATGGATTTGGTGGATTCGGGAGTTTTTTTCGCTGTTGCCATGTTGCACTTCCTTTGTATCGTTGCGCTCTGGCGGCCATAGGCCGCGCAAACCCGGATTTCCGGAAAATTCAACCCATTATAATACAATTCTCCCCATTTGACAAGCCCCTTTCGCCCTTTTTTTTAAAAACCGGCCTTGTATTTTTTCCCGCCTTTGTGTACAATATACGCGAGGTGAGGCGAATGGATGACGAAGCTTATATGCGCGAGGCGCTTACGCTCGCGCAGCAGGCCGCGCAGGCGGGCGAGGTGCCCGTCGGCTGCGTGATCGTGTGGGAGGGCCGCATCGTGGGCCGTGGCCGCAACCGGCGCGAGGCGCAAAAAAACGCCCTTTGCCACGCCGAGCTTGAGGCCATCGACGAGGCCTGCCGCACGCTCGGCGGCTGGCGGCTTTGGAAGGCGACGCTCTACGTCACGCTCGAGCCCTGTCCCATGTGCGCCGGCGCCATCCTCAACGCCCGGATCCCCCGCGTGGTCATCGGCGCGCGCGACCAGAAAAACGGCTGCTGCGGCTCCGTTGCCGACCTCTTCCGCCTTCCCTTCAGCTTCCGTCCCACCCTCACCGAAGGCGTCCTCTCCGACCCCTGCGCCAGCCTTCTCACCGACTTCTTCTCCCGGCTTCGCGCCAAACGTCAAAGCGGCAGCGAAGCGATCGTGCTGGATGGGGAAGCCGGACCAGAGCTTGAAGCATAACGCATAAAAAAGCACCCCAAGCCTCGAGGCACCCTCCGTAAGGAAGGTGCTTTGAGGCGGCAATCACCAGCTCAAAAGAATATAAAACCGGCGTGACCGCAATTGGTCACGCCGGTTTTATCTGCTCGGTCTGGATTCTGTGGGGCATAATCCAATGCTCGTTATAACTGTGGACAATAGGAGACCTATTCGGCAAACTGGAAGTTATCTTATTGACTTCACCCAAAAGCATGCTACTAAAATTATGCAGATAACAGAGGGAATGAAAATAAGCAGTCTGTTTTTCTTATTTCCAAATTGAATATATCTATAACCAAAGATGTTTGTTATTATTAGAGGAATCATTCCAATAGTAAGTAGCCAACCTCCTCTTTCCCATCTTTCCATCGGCAGCATTGCATCTGGTGCATCAACTATAGTGCTTCCAGAAAGAAACAAATAGCTGCAATAAGCAAGGCATAGGCAGCCAATTGCATTTAACAAAATTAACAGCCAAGATAATCCTTTTTTCATATTAATAATCCTTTCAAATCCCGATTTGTTTTAACCATTATACCATTCCTGGCCTACGTGGTCAACTACCCTACTTTCAAAGGGAAGGAGGCACTTCCTTACGAAGTACCTCCCTCACGGCGGGGTGCTTTTTGTGCATGCAGACGTAAAAGAATGGCAAGGCGCAGAGAGAACGCCGAAACGTACACCACGCTGGATAATGGACCCAAATCAGTAGTGCAAATAATAATAGTAATAACAAGGCGCAAGTTTTCTGACGATAAAAATGTTGTCTCCTTGAGCGTGTAATTGGCAATGATAGGATAAGAGTGTTTGCGGTAGACTCCGGTGGTAGTAGTCTGGAATTATATGTTCAGACTATGTATATCAACAAAAAGGGAGTCTAGCCAACGCGCCCGATGCAAAATCTCCGAGCTACACGTCCGAAACGACCGTTGGGACAACTCCCAACGCCACTATACCACAGGATTTGCAAAATGGCAAGACTGCTATTTTAACAATATCAGGGCTATCGTTCGTTTTCGTAACGGCATAAAAACCGGAGACTACAGATAATGCCTGTAATCTCCGAACTACCTGTTCGGCTTGCTCGCAGGCTTCCTAAACCCCAACCAGCCACCCTCCATTGAGCTTCCACAGCGATAGCGCAATAATAATAGCATTTTATGCCCTCAAGGTCAAGAAAAAATTGCTATCTATGTTAAGGAGTTCCCAAACATTTTTACCATTCACTTTTTCTAAACGAAGCATTCTTAGATCAGCCGGGTTGTTCTCTTTCATATCGGGAAAGACCTTTTTGTTGACTATATTTTCTGTTTTGCTGTATTAATTGAAGAAATTAGCAACCTGCGAATGGAGCCGCAATCATGATGCAAAGCAGAAACAGTTTCATCTTTACAAATCTCAGCCTTTTCTATCAATTCAAGCCAGTATTCTGTTTCATAGCATTCTTTCAGCGCAATTTGAAATTTTGCAATAAAATCCGGTCTGCTGTGCGCGTAGTTTGCTTCCCGTATGTTTGCGCCGATACTGGTGGCGGAGCGTTCCAACTGATTAACGAGAGAATAATGCCCTTTTATACTATCACACAGTCTCAGTACTTTAACAGCAAAATCCATTGAGAGTGCGGCAAGTCTGCTTTCAGTCATAGGTATCACCTCTTGCACATCATATCGTATAGAACCTGAAAGAGCAACAGTGAAATCGAGGCTCCGCCTCGGTGAAATCAAAAGCTGACGCCTTTGGTGAAATCGTTCGGCGTTGCCTCACGGTGAAATGAAATCCGTCCGTCA
>ONCN01000117.1 GCA_900316335.1 uncultured Eubacteriales bacterium
GGGGAGGAGGGTTTGGGTGCGGATGGCTTGGGCGAAGGCGGCGAGGCGGGTTTGGATGCCGGGCAGGGCGGCGGCTTCGCCGGGGTCGTTGGCGGTCTCCATCATGCAAAAGCCTGGCGGCAGCAGCAGGGATTTGTTCAGGCACAGGGCGCCCAGAAGCTGCTTTGCCACGATGTCGCCGCCGGAGTATCCCGAAACCACAATGGCATAGACGTATCGTCCGGCCAGAGCGTTGCTCACGTGCAGGCTGGTGAGCCGGTTGAGAAAGGCCATGACGTTTGCGCCCACCGCGTCGTTGTAGTTCGGGGCGAGCAGCAGCAGGATATCCGCCTCCAGCACCGCGGGCAGCACCTCCTGGGCGATGGAGCCGCCGTAGAAGCAGGCGCCGCGGCTTGCAAAGTGGGAGCAGACCTTGTATGAGCAGCCCCGGCAGTCCTCAATGGCCCCGTTGCGCAAAGAGCGCACCGAGATCTCCATATCCGGCGCAAGCAGGGCTGTCACCTGCTCGCCCAGAGCAAGGGTGTTGGAGGTTGCCCGGTCTGAGGCGTGCAGCATCAAAAGCCTCGGCCTTGCAAACCGGGGCGGGACGTAGGCCAAAAGCCGCTGCAAAAGCAGGCTCACCGAGGCAAAATAGGCGTCCTCCAACGAGCCCAGGCCCAGGCGCTTGCGGTTGACGCGGTGGTTTTTGAGTGAGCCCGTGCCCTCCACCAGGGGCCTTTCGGGGAAGCTGGCCCCGGCAAGATCCAGGCGGAAGATCAGCTCGCGCCCGATCTGCTTGGTGTCGTCCTCGCCCACGCCGTCCACCACCACGGCGCAAACGCTGCCGCGCAGCAGCTCCGGCGCGGCGCGAAGATTGCGCAAAAAGCCGAACACGGCCGGATCCATGCCAAGCTCGTCCGCCGCCGCCGTGATCAAGACCCGGCAGCCTGCCAAAGGCGAGACCCCATCCCAGCGCGCGGGATGCAGCGTCTCGGCCAGGGCCAGGTTCAGCCGGCGCAGCCTGGGATTGTCCCCCAGGGGGATCCACACTACGCCCGGCATTGTGCTTCCGCCTCCCACAGTCGGCTGCGCAGATCCGCGAGCTTCGCTTCAAGGCCCGGGTCCAGCGTGCGGGCCACGTAGCCGGGGCAAAGCGCGGTATAGCACGCCTCAGCGCCGAAGTAAACCCCCTGCACGGGCGGCGCGGCATAGAACGGCTCGCCCCGCAAAAGGGCCAGGATCGACAGACACGCCGAGGACAGCGCCGGGGCGATGTAGGGCTTGAAGCCAAGCGCCCGCACTGCCAGATTGGCCCGGACGGTCTGGGCGGTGAGATCACGGCTCACCGCCTCGTCGGGGCAGGCGGGGTTGTCCACCACCAGAAGGTCTGCCCCGTGCGGGCCGTAGACCTGCAAGGACGGCAGATGGAGCCCCGCCCGGCGGGCCATAAAGTCCGCCCGGGCCTTCATCACACCCAGGCCGAAGCCCATAATCTGCTCGGGCAGAAGGCCCCGGAAGTCATATTCGCCCGCCTCGTTGCGGTTGGATTGCAGGTACACGCACCGGCAGAGCTGATCCACCGGGTCGGAGATCTGGCAGAACAGGCCCGCAAAGTCCGCCTGCCGCGCAAGACGCGCGTAGGTGCGGAGCATATCGCGGTTTTTCTCCAACTGCGCCATGCGCACGTCGCCCGCTGCGCCCACGGGCGGCACGCCCCGCGAGGCGGTGAAAAGAAACAGGTCGCAGTCAAACAGCCGCTCGGGGCTTTGCACGAAGATCTCGGGCCGGGCTTTGCCCAAAACCTGGCCGAGCTCAAGCACGTAGCGCTCGCACAGGGCGGTGTTGGGGTCATAGACGCCGATGGAGGCGATCTCGCCGCCCAAAAGCTTCAAGGCGGTCAAAACCTGGCCGCCCACGTCGCCAAGCCCTACCAGGGTCAGCCGCAGATCTGAGGACCTGGGCTTTGCCGCCCGCGCAAACCGCTCGAAGGCGCGGGGAAAGGCGGTGTTGAGCGTGTAGCAGGCGGGCGCCTGCGGCGCATGGAGCAGGCCGGGCAACGTTTCGTCCGCGCCGGGGGAGAGGAAGCGGTGCGTCATGGGGTCGCGCGAGACCAGATACACCGGCGGCGCAAAGGGGGCCGCAACAGGCTCCGCCCCGGGCGGCAGCGTGCCGCCGCGCGGGCAGAGACAGAGGGTTTGATAGCGGTAATACAGGTCGCTCATGGATGGATCCTCCGGATACGGCGGAAGGTTTCGATGTCCTCCCGGATGAGTACGGACGGCAGGCTGCTGCCCTCATAGCGGTGATAGCGCCCGCGATCGGGCACGCGGGCCAGGACCATGACCTCCGGCAGCCGGCGCAGGCTCAAGGCCGAGCCGGAGCGGCGCTGATGGCTCCGCTCCAGGGCAAGGAGGATGTCTCTGGCGTTTTGAAGGGCGCACAGCGAAAAGTCCAGCACGCTTTCTTCCGTCACGCCGTGCAGATAGTCGGGGTAGAAGAAGGGGAGAATGAGATTGGCAGACGGCAGCAGCCCGTCCACAGGCCGCCCGCTGTCCATGCTGTCGCCGCCCACGTAGGGATACAGAAGGCTCTCGGTGAACCAGTATGAGAGGTTCGGTACCAGGTATTCGCCCCACACCGGGATGCCCGAGCGGTCCATCAGATCCCGGCCCCGGTCGGAGAGGATGCCCACCAAAACCTGCCGCAGCTCCAGATCCTCCTGCCGGACGTACTGGCCCAGCTTTTGCAGCCGATAGCCCTTGTGAAGCAGATCGTCCACCAAAAGCACCGGGCGGTGGAAGGCGCGGATCGTGCGGATCTGGTTGTCGAGCGTGCCGTAGCCCGGCAGGGCGCGGATGGAAAAGTGGTAGATATCCTCGCCGTAGACCTTGTCGGTGTGCAGGCTCTTGGTCACGGTGCCCGGGACGATCTCACCCGAAAGCAGCTTGCCGTAGGGTACGCACATGGCCTCGCCCAGCCGCTCGCCAGGGGCGGGGGGATTGACCTGGCGCACGCGGGCGAGCAGGCACTGGTCCAAAAGCTCGGTGTCAAAGCTCAGAAGCAGCCTGCCGGGGAACAGGCCCGCAATGGCCTGCCGGAGTCTTGGCCGCGCGGCAAAAACGGCGGAAAGAACCTCCTCGTCGGAGGCGTAGGGCTCTTTAAAGCGCTTGCACACGTCCTGCACCAGCACCATCGGCGCGCGCATGTCCACCCACCAGAGCGTCTGGCGTCCCTCCACGGGCACAAAGCCGAACTGGGGCAAAAGCGCGCGCAGCGCCGGGGTGGGGTCGTCGCAAAGCGCGTAGCTGTGGTCGCCGGTGAGACTGCGCACAAGCAGCTCGTTGCACAAAACGCGCAGTCCGTCGCCGTCCTCCGCGCTGCCATGCTCGGGTGGGAGCAGCCACAGAAGCTTGCCCGAGCTCTTCTGGCGCAGATACTCCACCGCCGCCTCGTCGCGCAGCAGGGGATACAGATCCCGGCCCCGGATGGTTTTGGCGCGCATCGAGCCAAGGATGGCGCCGTCGTCGGTCACAAGGGCGGCCTCGCAGGTCTCGCCGGGGGCGAAGCGCAGGCGCCGCGCCTGCGGCGGCAGGGCCTTTTTGTACTGCGGGGCGTGCAGATAGAGATTGTTTGCAAAGATGTAGCTTTGGACCATGGGGTCGACCAGCATGGAGATATCCATGTCCTGATCCACATACTCGCGCAGGCGCGTCGAGCTCACGGTCTCATAGAAGGCGGGCAGGCTGAGGATCAGCCGCTTGCCGCGCAGCGTCTGTTCCACGCGGGGAAGATCCTCCTTTTCCCGCAAAAAGACGATGTGGTTGTATTCCCCCGCGCTGCCCGGGGCGTTGGTGCGGTAGGCCGAGGCGTTGAGCACCACGTCCGAGCCCGTGACCAGGTACAGCTCCCGCCCCGGGAAACGGGCCTTGAGCGCCGCAAGCTCCTGCGGGTAGGCGATGTTGACCGGCAGCTCGTCGGGGAAGAGGTAGACGTTCTCCTGGTCGGCGGTGCTCATCGAGGCGATGCGCCGCCGGGTCAGACGCGGGATGGGCTGCTTGCTCCACGAGAACTCGTCGATGGCAAGATACACCGCAAAGCCCTGGGCGGTCAGCTCGCGCACGATGCCCTTGTGCCCGGCGGTAAAGGGGTCAAAGGTCCCGGGGAAGAAGGCCACGGGCCGGTTCTCGGGCCGCGCAAGGGGCAGCTCGTCCACCCGCACGCGGACCAGGAAGCGGTAGAGCTGGTTGAGCGCCGCGGCCTGGAGGAAGCTGGTTTCCCGCCGCTCGCGCGGCTCCAAAAGCAGATTGAGCAGCTTTTTGCCCGCCCGACCGGCCCAGCCCAGCCGCCGCTCGATGGGCGCAGGGCCCGCAATGACCTGCGCGCACAACACCTGCAGGGCAGCGGCGTGGATGTTGTCGTCATAGTGCGACACGCCCGCAAGCAGCAGCCCCATGCAGCGCTTGGCGCACGCGCCGGACCCTTCCAGGTGCACAAGCGTGGTGCCGAGCGTGCGCAGCGCGCTGGCTGCGGCGCGCAGGGTGCCGGTGCGGACCAGATTTTCCAAAAAGTCCAGGCACTCGGTGAGCTCCTTGTCCGGCAAAAAGGCCAGGAGCCTCCCAAGATAGGCCGGGATGTAGACCGAGATCTCGTCCTGCCCGGTTTCGAGCTCACGCAGGAGATCCACGATGATCTCATTGCGCTCTTCCAGCCGCAGCAGGGGGAACAGGCCCACCAGCGCCTCGCCGGCCTTCTCGCGCACGGGCAGATGCTCGCTCACCGAAAGCAGGTTTGCAAAGTGCATCGCCGTGTGGAAGGCCTCCTCGCTCCGGCGTCTTGCCTCGTCCAGCAATGCCTCGATCTGGGTAATCTTGACGATCCAGTGGACCGTGGACTTTAGGTTGCTCAGATGCATGGCGGCAAAGTCCGGCTGCGCGGTTTCAGGCGCGGCGCCCAGGGCCAGAAGAAGTCTGTTTTTCAGATACAGCACCGCGTCGCTGCCCGGCGCAAGGGCTGCAAGCGCGGGCAAAAGCGCGTGCGGATCGGGAAGGCGGGGGGCCAGAAGCTCCAGCCGCCTAAGGGCCAGGACCTGGTCGGGCTCGTCAGAGGCAAGCATCTGGCAAAGCACCCGGACGATCTGCCCAAGCGCGCCATCCTCCAGCCGGTCCAGGGGCAAAAAGTAGAGCGCGTCTGCCAGCGCAAAGCGCGCAGGGCCCTCCGCCCGGTCAAGCCGCTGCAGAAGCGGCGCCAGATAGTGCGCAAGCTGCAGCTCGTCGCAGGCGGCAAACAGGCTTTTTGCGATGATTTTGAGCGAGTTTGAGATCCTTTGCGCATGCTTGGCCGAGATCTTGTGGTCCGGGGTCAGGCACATGTCCATGTAGCGGGTCCAAAGCTCGACCGACTCGTGCAGATATGCGGCCGTGGCCGGAGGCTCTGCGCTGCGCGGGGCGGAGGTGGGCAGCTCCTTGCGGTAGCGGGGGCCGGAGTTTGCCAAAATCTGGCCCATGATCCGCGCGCTCTGCCGCCGCACGTCGCCCTGGCGGTGCATCAAAAGCTCATAGAGCAGCCCCAGCGTGCGCCGCTTGTTCTGCGAGGTCATGTAGGTGCTGTATTCCTCGATCAGATCCAGGTCCGCGCGGATCCGGTGCAGGCTCTTTTCGCTGCGGGTCTGCTCCAGAAGCTGGGCAAAGACCACGTCCTTGGTGATGGTGTGCATGAGCAGGATGTTGCGCCGGAAGGTCAGGCGCACCAGCTCTTCCAGCGTCTGGCTGTGACTGGCCAGGGCGGGGTGATCCTCCGCGGGCCGGCAGGGGCCTTCTTGCAGCGGATCGGTGCTCACGCCGAGCGAGACGAGCCAGCGCTCAAAGTCGGAGAGCTTGGTGTAGACGGTCTTGTAGCGCCGCTGCTTTTCCGCTGTCATGTCAAAGAGCTTGGAGAAGATCATCTCGTAGCTCTGCTCGAGGGTGTAGATGCGCACTTTCTCCCGGCCGTCCTCGCGCAGACCGCGCACGCGGAAGTCGGCATAGATCAGAAGCAGCGACTCAAGCGTGAGATTTTCAAATTCCAGATCCCAGGTGGAGTGGTTTGCCGCAATGTGGGCGATCTTGGGCAGGTCCTGCTGCTTGAGCCACTGGTAGGTGTAGTAGTAGTGCAGATAGGGGATGCGCTTGAGATCCTTGCCCCGGCAGCCGAACTTGCCGATGTCGTGGCTCAGACTCGCCGCGCTGACCAGACAGATATCCACCGGCAGCCCGGCCTTGCGGCACTGGCGGGCCATGTGCAGGGCCATATGGTGCACGCCGATGGTGTGTGAGGCGGGGTCAAAGGGCATGATCTCCCGTCCCAGACGCATGAGGGAAACAAAGTGCGCCTCGGCGATGGCGGTCTCATAGCGCGCATACTCCGTGCCAATGAGACTCTCTGCGCGCTCCTCGTCTGTGAGCGCGGGGATGTCTGTGAGCGGGTCATAGGCGCAGTGCTCCCGCTCGCGCGCGAGGAAGTATTCCAGCACCGTGAGATAAAAGCCCATCGCCCGCCGGGGCCCTGCGCCCATGGTCCCGCGCCCGGGGTCGGGATAGAGCCGGTGGCACAGCTCCAGATAGATCTCCTTGAGCCACCCGCCCTCCGGCTCGGGGGCAAGCGCGTCCATCACCGGGCGGCACAGCTCCAAAACGCGGTCGCACCTTACCCGGCCGTGGCGGAAGCTGCCGTCAGCAGAGCGGAAAAAGTCCGTCTGCTTCAAGATGGGCTTGAGCCGCCGCAGCGACAGCCCCCAGGGCTTGAGCACGCCATTTTGCAGCAGCTCGAGCAGAGCGGAGTCGGTCATGTGGATCCCTCCTCAGTTCGGATGGCTCTATTATACACGCTTTTGCCGCCCTTGACAAGAAAGACGGGACCAAGGCCCGGAAAAAAATCGCGGCAAGCGGCGGTTTGGATGAAATCGAATGCTGCGCATTCGGTGATTTCCCGGGGCGGGGGGTTGCAATACGGGTGGGAGTGTGCTACAATCGAGCTATAATACTGAACTGCAATAAAACGATGAAATCGTTTTATTGCCTGCGGCAAATGCCGCAGATGGGGCTGTCTCACAAACGAGGCAGCCCCAAAATCGTGAAAAATAACGGCAGCCGGCACTTGAAACGTGTCGGCTGTCGGCTTATACTATTGGTGTGAAA
>ONCN01000053.1 GCA_900316335.1 uncultured Eubacteriales bacterium
AGAAGAGATTGCGGCAGTAACAGGTGCCGTATTTTGAGAAGGACGTCTTGCGGATGCCCAGCTCGCCTATGGCTCTTGCAAGCCAGAAGGGCACGGGGCCGGGCACCTTGATCTCCATCAAGATGGCGTCCTTGGGCAGAAGCAGGCGGCTTTCGCACTGCTGCCGCAGATCCAGCGCGACGTCGCGCCAGAGAATGTTGGTGTCGAAGGTGATGCGGAGCTCCGCATCCTCCGTGCCGGAGTAGGCCTCGCGGTCATAGCCGATGAAGACCTTGGGCGACAGCTCGTAGCACCGGCGGAGCCAGTCGATCTCGCGCAGGATCTGGCCGTCGCAGTCGGGGCGCGTGCCCTGCTCCAGATACGCCATGGCCTGCTCCATCGGCAGATCCACGCGGCGCTTGAAGACCAGACCGTTCATCTTTTTCTTCATTTCCAGAAAGACGACGTCCCGGTTTGAAACCACGCCGTAGCTTCTCAGGCGAAGCTTCTCTTTGTAGACGGGCTTCTCCATCGAGTCACGCGCAAGCTGGAAGGTATCGGTGTCAAAATAGAGGTTGTGGATCGTATAGCGCGGATAGGCGTCCGGCTGGGTGTGCGGTTCGATCGCCCGGAGCATCGCCTCATACTGCGCGCGGGTGAGGAAGTATTTATTTTCATAGCGCTCAAAGCAGCACTGGATCACGTTTGTTTGTTCCACGTTTATCACTCCTTGCCTTTGATGGTGCCATTGTAACCCGCTTACCTTAGGCAAAGCTTAAGGGCAAAAATAGATTTGAAGTTTTTTGAAATCAATCTCAATTACCCAAGTATGGGCGCGTTGGCCGGGTCAAAGACGGGCTAAAGCAGAATTAAGGTAGCGTGGGTATAGTGGGCCTACATACAATAGATTATGATTGGAGGCGTGTTTATGAAACGAAGACTCAGACGGACCGTGGCGGCGTTTTTTGCGCTGCTGGCGGGGCTGATGACGGGATGCGACGCCCCGGCCCAGGCGCCGGAGACGACGCAGCAGACACTGAGCGTGATGGGCGACTGGAGCGTGTATTGCTTCCAGGCCGGTAAGGCCGACGCATTTTTGCTTTGGAACGAAGACAGCGCCGTATTGATCGACACGGGCGAGTCCGGCTTTGGCAAGACCATTGTGTCGTACATGCAGGAGCAGGGCATCACGAAGCTGGATCTTTTGATCATCACCCACTTTGACAAGGACCATGTCGGCGGCGCCAAGAAGGTGCTCGAAAGCGTGGAGGTGGCAAGGGTCTTGCAGTCGAACGTGCCGAAGGAGAGCTCAGCCTACAGCAAATACCTGGCGGCGCTCGAAGCAAAGGGCCTGACCGCAGAGACAGTCAGCGGAGACCTGGACGTGCGTCTGGGAGATTTGCAGATTACCGTGAACGGGCCGACAAAGACGTACAGCGTCGACGAGAGCAACAACTCCTCCTTGATCGTGTCGGTCTTCCACGGCGCGGACAAGCTGCTGTTTATGGGCGACGCCGAGGACGAGCGGATCGCAGAGTTTGTGGCGCAGAACCAGACGGACTACGACTGGATCAAGATCCCCTATCACGGCCACTGGCAGGACGGGCTGCAAGCCCTGCTCAAAAGCACGTCGCCCGAGACCGCAGTGATCACCTCGTCAAGCGAAGAGCCGGAGGACGAACAGACGCTGGACCTTCTGGCGCAGTACGGCATTGCGGCGTATCTGACCCGCGAGGGCGCAATCCGGTTTACCTCGACCGGCAGCGGCGTCACGACGCAGGGAGCGTAACGAAACCCAACAGGCGCAAAAAGGCCCTGGAACCGGATTTGGTTCCAGGGCCTTTTTGCGTCTTGTGGCAGAGCGAACGGGGTGGGTTGACAGGCTGTGCGGGATACGGGCGCTGCGTGACTGGCCGCTGCGACGCGAAGCTAGTGCAGCGGCCACTACAGGGCGTTTTCTTGCGTAGGGGCGAGCATCGCTCGTCCGCGGTATCGGCTGGCAGATAAGAGCGCGCCGATGCGAATTCGCGTCGCCAAACTGGGTGCGGATTTGCACCGGTGCTGATGTGATCGTTGGATGCCGCTGCGGACGGCCAATGGCCGCCCCTACGCGAGTGCGTTGCCGCGGGTGCGGTGGGGTGATCAGGCGGTGGTCGCTGATGGCATATGCCGCTATGAAAACCGGCTGGCGCATGTGGTCATGCGCCACTACGGGGAGTATAACGGGGAGTATAAATAGAGCGCACAAAACGGACAGCCGGAGAAAAGCTGCCCGTTCTGCGCGCGGGGGGATAATATGACGGGGGAGAAAGAAAATGAAATCCGTCATTTCCGTGACTCGCCTCACCCCGCCGCCCTTGCGGGCGGCGGGGGCGGAAACAAGACGTTGTTTCCGATTGGGATTGCATTATTCGGCGATATCGCGGTACAGGAAGGTCACAACCTGAGCTCTGGTGCAGGTGTCGGACGGGCCGAACTTGCCGTCGCCGATGCCCTGCGTGATTTCGTTCTCAACAGCCCAGGCAATGGGAGCGAAGAAGTAATCGGTGGTCTTGACATCGGTGAACGCAGACTCAGTTGCGTCGACCTTGGGCTCGCCCTCGTAGCGATACAGGAAGGTCACGATCTGGCCTCTGGTGCAGGTGTCGGCGGGAGAGAACTCGGTATCGGAAGTACCCTTCGTGATGCCGTTCTCAACAGCCCACAGGACTGCCTTGTAGAAGTAGTCGCCTTCCTTCACGTCGGTGAAGGGGTTGCTGGTGGTCTTGGGCTCGGGCTGCTTGGCGGCACGCCACAGGAAGGTCACAACCTGCGCTCTGGTGCAGCCTTCGTCCGGGCCGAAGGTGGTATCGCTGGTACCGGCAGTGATGCCGTTCACAATCGCCCAGTCGATGGGCTTGTGCGCCCAGTTGTCCAGAGCGGGCATGTCGGTGAACTTGGCGCCCGGGCAGACGTGGGTCGGAGTGGGAGTGGGAGCGGGCGTGGGCTTGGTCTCCAGAGCGGCGATCGCAGCATCCAGAGCGGCCTTGGCGTCGTCCACTTCCTTCTGGGTCTTGGCTTCCTCGAGCGCCTTCTTGGCGTCCTCGATGGCCTTGGCCAGAGCCGCAGCGGACTCGTCGGTCAGGGTCTCGGGATCAATCGCCTCGGCGTCGGTGATGGCCTTCTCCAGCTCGGTGGTGTCGGGCTTGGTCTGCAGGTTCTTGACAACCTCAGCCAGCTCCTCGGCAGCCTTGTCCAGAGCCTCCTGGGTGGTGGGCTCGGTGAGGGCAGCCTTGGCATCCTCGATGGCCTCGGCCAGAGCCGCAGCGGACTCGTCGGTCAGGGTATCGGGATCAATGGCCTCGGCGCCGGCCAGGACAGCGCGCAGCTCGCTGGCATCCAGCTTGGCGATGGTTTCCTGGGCAACCAGGATCTCGCCGCAGACGGAGCAGTGAGCGCCGGCGGTCTTGCCTTCGGCGGTCAGCGTGGGCGCAACGGCCTCGTCAATGACCACGGTGTGGCCCTTGGCGGGAACGTCCTCAATGCCCTCGAGGATCGCGCCGCAGACGGAGCAGATCTTACCGGCGGTCTTGCCGGAGGCGGTGCAGGTGGGCTCGACAGCCGCAACGTCAGAGGCAGTGTGGCCCTTGGCGGAGATGGCTTCGGTGCGAGTCTCGTTGCACTGGCGGCAGGTGTAGAGCATGACGCCCTCGGCGGTGCAGGTAGCAGGAGCAATGGTCTTGCCCTGATCCCAGGCGTGACCCAGGGCCTCAACAGGCTTGGGCGCGTCGAGGATCTCGCCGCACACGGCGCACTTGGAGCCGGCGGTCAGGCCAGCCTCGGTGCAGGTGGCGGGAACAGCGGGGATCTCTTCGGGCGTATGGCCGAGCTTCTCGGTCGCGGTCGGGGCAACCAGGATCTCGCCGCAGACGGAGCACTTGGCGCCGGCAGTCATGCCGCCCTCGGTGCAGGTAGCGGGGATCGCGGGGATGACCTCGATGGTGTGGCCGGTGGGAAGCACAATCTCAATGCCTTCCAGGATGGCGCCGCAGACGGAGCACTTCTTGCCGGCGGTGGCGCCAGCCTCGGTGCAGGTGGGAGCAACAGCCTCCACGTCCACAGGCGTATGGCCGGGAGCGGAGATGGCTTCGGTGCGGGTCTCGCCGCAGCGAGCGCAGGTGAAGGTCTTCACGCCGTCCTCGGTGCAGGTGGCAGCGGTGGTGATTTCACCCTCGTTCCAGTCATGATCCAGAGCATCCAGGGTCTCGACCTTGACGTCGCCGCACTTGGTGCACTTGTAGGTGGCAAGGCCGGTCTCGGTGCAGGTGGGCTCCACGCGGGCTTCGGTATCCTCAACCCAGTTGTGGTCGCCGTCTTCCTGCGTCAGGGCGAGCTCTTCGGGCTCTTCCTCAACGGCGGTATCGTCGTTGCGCTCCAGCGTGGTGACGGTAACGGTGGTGTCAACGTAATCGTTGGCGTAGGTGAACTTCAGGGTGGCGATGGTCGCGTCGGCAGCGAAGGGCTCGATGGCAGCGAAGGCGAAGGTGATGACGCCGTCCTTCTCGTTGACGGAGAAGATCTTGGCATCGGACTCAGCGCCGACGAAGGTCAGAGCCTCGGTGTCGTACTTGATCTGGAACAGGCCGTTGGCGATGGGCTCGTCGGAGGTCAGGGTCACAGAAGCGTCGCCCTCGGAGCCGGAAATGACGGAGTCACGGCCGATCACAGGGGTCTTGCCCAGCTTGGAGACCTTGATGGCGTTGGTGCCGCCAACGGTGGCGTTGGTGGTCTCGCCGACCTTGGCGCGCTCGAAGATGGTGTCGATGCCGTTTTCCTTGGTGGTCTTGCTCATGAAAGCAAGGCCGTCGCCGACGCGGTTGAGCTCGGAAGCAGCAGCGTCGCCATCGTCAGTCACAACAGTGGCCAGGGTGTCGAAGGTGCCGACCAGGCCAGAAATGTTGGTGGCGTCAATGGTGCCAATCAGACCAATCTCAGCAGTCTGGAAGTCGACGAACCAGAGCTTCTTGGTGCCGTTGTCAGCAATGACAATGCCAACATTCTTGGGGGCAATGGTGTAATCCGGGTTCAGCTTGACATCATAGATGTAAGCCATGGAGGCGTCACTCTGATTTTCCAGCTTAATGCCGGTGTCGATCATAGACTGGTACGCAAGGCTGCCAGAGGAATAGCTCACATCCACTTCATAGAGGATACCGGCGGTGGTCAACAGATAGTAGACGTAGATGGGCGCGCCGTCCTCGTCCTCGTCGGTGCCGCCGAAGCAGATACCGGCCATATCGGGCAGATAGGAGCTGAGGTTCCAGCCATAATAATCCGGTGTCACCAGCCAGCCGAGGTTCGTGGTGAACAGGGCCTTGTGCTCGTCAAGCTCGCCTTCCTCGTCCTTGAAGATCGGGTAGTTGGCGATATCCTGAGCGGGATACTGTGCGTAGAAGGAATCGAATTCGTATGCAGCGGGAGTGGTCAGGTCTTCGGCATCCACAGCGGAGATGGAGGTGCCAACGCCGGCCATGTAGATATCGCCGGTGCGGGCGCCGGAGGTCACGTTGCCGGGAGCCGCAGCCTTCGTCATGGTGGACAGGTTGTTGAGGTTCAGGGTGACGAAGTTCGCGCCATTGTCGTCGGTAACCTGGGCAACCACGCTGGAGTCAAGATGCGTCAGGCCCTTGACGGTGACGGGGATCTCCTTGCTGAGAGTCTCGCCGGCGTCGTTGGTATCCTTGGTGGTCACGGTGATGGTGGTCTCGCCTTCCTTGAGGCCGGTCACAATGCCATCGGCATAGGAGGCAACGGTCTCATCGGCAATGGCCACGTCATACTCGTTGGTCTCGCCAAGCTTCACCTTGATCTTGAGCTCAGCGGTCTCGCCTTCGAACATGGAGATTTCATCGGGCTCAACCTTCAGAACCAGATCGGTTGCGGGCGTGTACTGATGCAGACCGACAACGGGCCATACCTTCTCGTTGAAGGTGCCAACCTCGGCCAGGCGGGCAGGATCGTTGAAGTCGATGGCATACAGATGTGCATTGTCGTCCGCGCCGTTGTAGAGCGACAGGTACATGAACTCGGTCTGCTCGTCATAGAACAGGGAAGCCCCGGTCTCGTTGGTGGGATCGGAGACACCCTCAAGAGACAGGTCGATGCTCTTGTTGCTGTCCACACGGTAGAGGGAGCCTTCCATGTTGAAGTAGAAGTCCCAGATGTGGCCGCTCTCGGTGATCATCACAGCGTGCAGGCCGTTTTCAATCGCGGTGCCGTTGACGTCGAAGTCGCCGCGGCCGACGATCGCGATGACCGCCATGGGATCGGCGGAGTAAGCGGAGGACAGATCCCAGTAGTTCAGGCTGCCGGCAGCAGGATCGAGCACCTCGAAGTAGGTACCGTTGTTGCACAGGCCGCCAACGCGGAAGCCGGCGTCAAGACCCCAAGCCACGACCATGTCCTCGGGCATGCCGATGGCGTCGGAGGGGATCCACTGGCTGACGATGCCGCCGAGGGTGGTGACCTCGTAGGTATCCGCGTCGTAGTAGTACATGGTGTCGTCGGTGGAGCCGTAGACCTTGTCGTCCACGAGCGCGCCGAAGCGGAACGCGCCAACCTGAGCCTGAGCAGCCCAATCCTGGGTGGCGTTGGAGTGGAACAGAGCAGCCTGGCCCTTGCCGTCCGCATCCCAGATGATGCCGCGCAGCTCGGAGTCGGGTGCCTCGGTTACCTTGACCGTGACTTCCTTGGTGAGCACGGGCGTTGCAACCGTCTGGACCTTGATCTTGGTTTCGCCAACGGCGACGCCGGTGACGACGCCCTTCTCATTGACGGTCGCGATGGTCGGATCCAGGGATTCAACGGTGTAGCTCTTGTCGATGAGCGTCCAGGGCATGACGTTGATTCTGATGTCGGAGGTCTGGCCCTTGAGCAGGTTCAGCTCGGTGGGCTCGACAATCAGATCGGTCGGATTCTCGGTGGGCGTGATCAACGGGTTGTGACCGGGAATGATGATCAAGCCGGTGAGGCAGACGAAGAAGCGGCCGGGGTTGGCCTTGCCGGAAGCGCCAGCCTTGGTGCCCTTACCGGTTTCGGGGTTGATCTTCCACAGGTTGTGGTCGGTGTCGGTGGTTGCGTTGTAGTTACCGGCCAGATACAGGGCTCCCTCGTTGTAGTCGTATGCCAAGGAGCCGCCCTTGTTGTAGCTCCAAGCACCGATTGCGCCGATGGCCTCAGCGGTCACGGCAGCAGCCTCGGGCTCGGGCTCGGGCTCGTCGTCAGCGGGAGCGGGATCGTCGCCCAGGAACTCAACGGCGTCGAAGTAAACGCGGAACTGATCCGAGCAGTTGTAGTGACGAACCGCAGCGTAGATCTCGCTGGCGTCCGCAAACTCGGCGGGAATATCGAAGGTGTAGGTAGTCCAGTCGCCAGAGCTGGGCTGGACGTCTGCGCCAAGCTTCGTCATCTCGTCGGGGTTGGCAGTGGTGCCGATGTAGAACGCAAGCGTATCAGGATACGCGCTGGAATAGTTCTGCGCAGTGAAGGTAACCTTGGTGTCGACCTTGCCGGTCAGATCCGCCGCAGGCGTAATGGCCCAGTTGTCGGGCGTCAGCACGCCGCCGGAGTAAGAGGCAGACATGATCTTGCCGCCCTTCGTCGGGATCGGGCTGGAGCTGGTGTCATAGGCCCAGTTCTTGCCGTCGCCGTCCTTATCGACGAAGGTCCAGCCGGCCAGAGCCTCTTCCGCATTGGCGCCTTCGAAGTAGAAGCCGGCCACGATGTTCTTGATCTCTTCGGGCTCTTCTTCTTCAACAGGTTCCGGAAGATCGAACTTGAACAGCTTCGAGCTGGAGGACGAACCGTAGTTCACGATGTAGGCAGTGCCCTTCTCGTCGATGGCGAGCTTGGTGGCCTCAGCATAGACGCCGGTAACGTCGGGCAGCGTCACGATAAACGCAGGCGTCAGCTTGCCGGTGATCAGGTCAACCTGATAGATGGTGTTGCTCAGGCCGAGGGCGTAGAGCTTGCTGTCTTCATAGTTGAAGGCAAGATCATAGATGGTGGCAGTCTTGTCGGAGTACTTGCCGACAGCCTCAGCTTCATCCAGAGCATCCAGAGGAGCAGCGTACAGCCAGCCGTCGTCGGCAGCCATGAAGACGTAGCCGTCCACGTATTCAGCCGCAGTCACCTTGAAGTTGGTGTTGCTGTAAACGCTCACGCCGCCGAAGTTGGTCGCGCTCTGATAGAACAGCTCGTCAACCGTGATCTCAAGCGCACGGTTGCCGGAACCAACGCTGCCGTTGGCGGAGGTAAAGCCGAGCATCAGACCGCCGTTGTCCTCTTCCTCGCTGCCGCCCAGGGCGACCTTGAAGGCGGACTCATTGCCGGCATAGTCGGCAACCAGCAGGGTGACTTCGTTGGGCAGCTTGACGCCGTCGAGCGTCAGAGCCACGTCGAGCGCTTCGTTGGGCTTGGTCTGCTCGGGGCAGGTCTCAAAGAAGACCTTGCTGCCGGTCTTGTTCAGAACCGCAACGTAAGCAACGTAGTTGTTGTCGGAGCACTTGACGGTGATGTCGCCGGAGATCAGGTCGCGCAGGGCGCCGGTGACCTCGGGGGCGGTGTCGTCCACCTTGACGGTGTACTTGATGGCAGCGCCGTCGCCGACCTTGCCGCTTTCAATGACGTTCTTGAAGCCGGCGGCGTCGAGCATGCCGGAGGTCGCGATCTGGCCGTTGTCCTTGGCGTTGGTGATCGCGTAGTACTCGGGCAGGGCATAGAAGCCGACGGTGATCTGATCGCCTTCCTTCACACCGACAGAGCCGAGGCTCTTGTTGATGGAGAAGTTCGCGGGGCTGGTATTCTGCCAGGTGCCGCCGTTGACGTAGTAGTAAGCGGAGTTTCTGTTGCCGGAGATGCTGCTGTTCCAGAGCACCTTGCCGTCGGCATCGGTAATCGCGGCGCCCATGGAGCCAACGTTACGGATGGGCAGGAAGTTTGCCTGGTACAGCGTAGTGGTGGTGGACATGGCCAGCCGATCGGCGGGGAACTTGTCCTCGATCATGTAGGGGTTGCCCATGTACACGCTGGTCTGGCCGTCCGCATTGCGGAGGGTCAGGTAGTTGGTGTTGGAGTTGCCAATGTAGGGCAGCTTGCCGGTGCCGTAGGCATTGTCGATCACGGAGTCGCGGTCGAACATGGAGGCATCGGTCCAGGAGCCGTAGTAGGCAAGGATGGGGATGGAGTGGGTCACGTCCATCACACCCTCTTCATCCGCAACGGGATCAAGGAAGGTGTAGCCCTGGAGGTAAGCGCCGCCGGTGAAGTAGACGTCATAGAGCTCCTTGGCGTACTCGCTCAGCTCGATATGGACCTTCACCTCGGTGGGCTCGGTGATGACGAGGTTCTTGGACTCAGCGCTCTCGAGGATCAGTCTGGCGTCGACCGTGGTGATCTTGCCGTCGCCGTCCACGTCGGCAACCTCAGCGTTGAAGGCAGCATCCTCAGCCAGCTTGCCGGTGAGGGAGTCGAGGATCGCCTGTGCGTCAAGCGCATCGGTCGCGCCGTCTTCGTTGACGTCGGCCTCGACCGTGAAGGTCTCGCCGAAGGTCTCACCGTTGACCTCATAGGTGACGTCATAGGCGGGAAGCGCCTGGCGGTAGCCTTTGACCATCAGCTCGTCGAGCAGGATGGAGCCGGTGTACTGCAGCAGGCCGTAACCAGCGTTGCCGGCGATGTCCTGAGAGAACAGGTCGGTTCTCAGGGTGAATTCCTTGCTCTCTTCCAGAGGATAGACCGTGAAAGAGAAGTCATAGCTACCGGTGCGATCGGGATCGTCGCCCAGCTCAGCCTTGACCTTGCCGTCCTTGGCGGTGTCGGGGAAGAGGGTGGAGTCCTCGTTCATGAGGATGTAGGACTTGGCGTTCACAGCGTCGCCCACGTTGGCAAGACCGGCGCCGACACGGATGATGGGCCAATACTCATTATATTCGTCGAACACGGGATGCGCGGTGGACATCAGCAGGGAGTTGGTGAGCTGACGGGCAGTCAGGCCGGTCTTCTCGGCCAGGCCGCTTTCGCGGATGTACTGGCCCATGACGCCGGCCATGCCGTTGACCTGAGGCGCAGCCATGGAGGTGCCGGACATCAGCTCGTACTGGTCGTGACCGCCGGTGAAGCCGCTGGCGGTGTTGTTGTAACCAAAGACGGAATAGATCGAGCCGCCGGGGGCCAGGATCTCGGGCTTCATAACCAGAGTGCCGGGCACGCCGAAGGAGGAGAAGGAGGACACATTGACGGTATCGGTGATCTCGGGGATGAAGACCTCAAGATTGGAGCCGATGGACATGGTGCCGGTGTAGTACAGCACGTTGCCAGCTTCATCCTTGACCGCCTCGGAGTCAGCCTTGATGGCGTCGCCGTCGGCCTTCAGGATGGAGACAGCAGGCGCATGGTAGGCATAGTCGGTGAGGTTCATGCTGATGGAGCCGGTAGTGTTGTTGACGATGATCACCGCCACAGCGCCCTGCGCCACAGCCGCGTTGGCCTTGGCAAAGAAGGAGGAGGAGCCGCGGTAGCAGATCGCAACCTTGCCGGAGACGACTTCGGAGCCCAGAGCGAAGAAGGCGTCGCCTTCCTTGCCGACGTTGTTGTTGTCGTCCACGCCGGGGCCGTCAACGAAGACGTACTCGTACTCCTGGCCGTTGTTGGCAATGCTTGCCATGGGGTTGTTGCCATAGCCGGAGGTTTCGGTGTAGAACACATGCCGATCGCCAAACAGCAAAGGCATACCGGTCTGACCAACGTTGTCGACGGAAGCAACCGTCAGGGAGTTGGTGAAGGAGCCGGGGCTGCCGCCGGTGGCGAAGTTGTTGTCGTCGATGTAGAGGTAGGGGTACGGCATCTGGCTGTTGTTGGGGCTGTCGTACCACATACCGCTGTTGCCTGCGGAGAAGGAGCAGACCATGCCGCTGGCGACGAGCTTGTTCATCACGGACTCATACTGGCCGGAGAAGCCGAAGCCGGTGGAGCCGGAGCCCAGAGACAGGTTGGCGGAGTCGCAACCCAGGACGATGGCGTCCTCAATGGCAGCCATGTAGTCGGAGTCGTACGCGCCGCCGCCGGAGCCGAAGACCTTCATGGTAACGATCTGGGCGTCGGGGGCAACACCCTGCGTACCAACAGCCTCGAGCGCGGGCTTGAATTCATCGCCCACCTTGATGAACCGGTTTGCAGCAGAAATGCCCTCGACGTGAGAGCCGTGCTCGCCCTGGGTATCATTCTCGTGGGTGATGTCGAAGTTGGAGTCAACGTAGTTGTACGCATAGCCGATCTTGGTGCTCAGATGGGCCTGCGCGCCGGAGGTGATGTTGGCATTGAGCTGATCCTTGACCGCGTCGATGCGCTCTGCAGTCAGCAGATCCAAAGAGGCGATGTAAGCGTCGTAGCTCATGCCCTTGGCCTCGGCGTTCTGCTTGAGGGCGTATTCCAGACCCTCAGCAGAGAAGGACTGGTGGTCCTTGTCGATGCCGGTGTCGATGACGGCAACCTTGCTGCCGGCGCCGGTGTAACCAGCGGCCCAGGCCAGGTTGGAGCCGATCATGTGAGAGGCGGAGCCGTTTTCGGGCTCGTCCGCAATAGGAGCAGCCGCAGGCTCACGGATGGGGGTCTGAGACAGATCCTTCAGATCTTCCTGGGGCTCATAGCGGTTCTCCAGGAAGACGTCCTTCACGCCGTCGATACCCTTGATGGTGTCGATCTGGCCGTAAAGCACGTTTGCGGAGATGATGTTGGCAGCCAGGGTCAAGTTCCACTTGACGTCCAGCTTGCCGCCGATCGCCTTCTCGATCTTGGCGGTCATGGCCGCCTGATCGGCACGAAGACCGGAACGGTAGTCCTTGGCAGCGGCATTGTCGGCGATCCCCTCCAGAGCGAAGCCGGCTTCAACAGTAGAAGCCTTCTCGAGCTGGATGGAAACACGGACAAGATCCGTAAGCTTGTGGGCTTCCGCCTCGATGGAGTCATCGGGATTGCTGTTGAGCTTCCGCGACTCCAGTGTACTGGCGTCAATCGGTGTCAAGGTCAGCTCTTCGAGGTTCGAAGCTGCCTTGGTCTGCTCGGCACTGACTGTGGGGATCACGGTGGTGAACAGCATAGCCAAAACCAGCATAACCGACAAAACGCGCTTGTACATGCTTGCGTGTTTCATAGTGTTTCTCCTTTTCAAAGTATTATATCATACGCGTTGAGCTCCCCCCTGCGCGCACAATATTCCATTTCAAGGGACATCCGCCT
>ONCN01000028.1 GCA_900316335.1 uncultured Eubacteriales bacterium
GCAATCAAAAAGGAGTGTGTTAGGCATGAAGCTTGCGCGAAAAATTGTCAGTCTCCGGGTGCCGATCCTGGTGCTGACGCTGCTGCTGCTCATTCCATCCACGTTTGGGATGGCAGCCACAAGAATCAACTATGATATGCTGACCTATCTGCCCGAGGATATGGAAACCGTCGTCGGGCAGGATGAACTGATGAAGGACTTTGGCAAGGGCGCCTTCTCCTTTATCATCGTGGAGGACATGGAGCCACAGGCCGTCTCGCAGCTGCGGCAATCCATCGAGGCGGTGGAGCACGTGGACTCTGTGATCTGGTATGACAGCCTCGCGGACCTGTCGGTCCCCATGGAGCTGCTGCCGGATACGCTCTACAAGGCCTTCAACGCCGGCGACGCCACCTTGATGGCGGTGTTTTTTGACAGCTCCACCTCCGCCGACGTCACGATGGAGGCGGTGAAGGAAATCCGGACCATCTGCGGCAAGCAGTGCTTTGTGGCCGGTATGTCCGCGCTGGTGCTGGATCTGAAGCAGCTTTGCGAGCAGGAGGAGCCCATCTACGTGGCCCTGGCCGTGGTGCTGGCTGCGGCAGCCATGACGCTGCTGCTCGACTGCTGGCTGGCCCCGCTGGTGTTTTTGGCTTGCATCGGCATGATGGTGCTGCTGAACATGGGCACGAACTATGCTTTGGGCGAGATTTCCTACATCACAAAGGCCCTGGCGGCAGTGCTGCAGCTTGCCGTGACCATGGACTACTCCATCTTCCTCTGGCACAGCTACAACGAGCAGCTTACTCAATACCCGGAGGATCACAAAGAGGCCATGGCCAGGGCGATCCACCACACCTTTACCAGTGTGCTGGGCAGCTCCATCACCACGGTGGCCGGATTTATTGCCCTGTGCTTTATGAGCTTTACCATGGGCCGGGATCTGGGCATCGTGATGGCAAAGGGCGTCATTCTGGGCGTGATCGGCTGCGTTACGGTGCTGCCTGCTATGATTCTGCTGCTGGACCGGCCCCTGCAGAAGACCAGACACCGCAGTCTGATCCCGGATATGGCGGGATTGTCGAGCGGGATCCTGAAAATCGCGCCGGTCCTTCTCGCCCTGTCGGTCCTCATCGCCGTGCCCGCCTGGTACGGCTATGAAAAGACCAACGACGAGGTCTACTATGATATGGGCCAATGCCTGCCGGAGGATATGGACTACGTGGTGGCAAACACCAAGCTCAGAGAGCAGTTTGACATGGCCTCCACGCATATGCTGCTGGTTGACGCCGACACCCCCGAGGCAGACACCCGGGCTATGATCCGGCAGATGCAGGATGTGGACGGCGTGAAGGCTGTGCTGGGGCTGGAGAGTCTGGTCGGCGAGGATATCCCCATGGAGATGCTGCCGGATCACCTGCGCCAGGTGCTGCAGAGCGAAAACTGGAAGCTGATGCTCATTCTCTCGGAATACCGCGTCGCAAGCGACGAGGTGAACGAGCAGATTGCAACGCTCAACGACATTTTAAAGCGCTTTGATCCAAGCGGAATGCTGATCGGCGAGGCGCCGTGTATGAAGGATCTCATCGAAACCACCGGCCACGACTTCACCGTGGTCAATGCGATTTCCATTGCGCTGGTGTTCTTGATCATCTTCTTTGTAGAAAAGAGCATCACGCTGCCCGTGCTGCTGATTGCGGTGATCGAGCTTGCTATTTTCATCAATCTGGGCCTGCCGCACTATCTGGGCACGACCTTGCCCTTTATTGCGCCGATCGCCATCTCCACCATCCAGCTTGGCGCGACGGTGGACTACGCCATTTTGATGACCACCCGCTTTAAAGAGGAGCGGATCGGCGGCGCGGCGCGAAGGGACGCGGTTCTGACGGCCCTGCGTACCTCCATCCCCTCGGTGCTGGTATCGGGCATGGGGCTGTTTGCCGCCACCTTCGGCGTGGCGCTCTACTCCAACATTGACATTGTCAGCTCTATGTGTATGCTCATGGCCCGGGGCGCGGTGATCAGCATGGTCTGCGTGATCTTCACGCTGCCGCCGCTGCTGCTGCTCTTTGACCGGCTGATCTGCGCAACCACCGTGGGCATGAGACATCTTGATCAAGGCAAGCAATCTCACCGTGAAACGAAAAAAACGACGAAAAAGGAGGAAACATTGGTATGAAATCCATCTATAAAAGACTCATTGCGCTGGTTCTGTCTTTGACCATGATATTGGGCTGCATCGGCCTGACCTCCGCGAAGAATACAGACGCGCCCGCAAAAGCAACGGAGCGCGAAAAGACCGCGGCGGACGAAAGCGCGGTGCAAACGCCCGCCTCTGACAGCCAGTCTGTGTATGTGCTCACCGACGCCTCCGGCGCGGTGGAGCGCGTGATCCTCAGCGATCGCAGCCGGGAGGCGGACGGAACCGAGCAATCCCGGCAAGAGGACGCCGCGCAGGAGCCCCCTGTGGAGCTGCGGTTCTCCTACAAGCTCGACGGAGCTGAGATCTCCCCGGAGGAGCTGGCCGGAAAGAGCGGCGCTGTGGAAATCCGGATTGATTACGTCAACCACGCCTCCGCCAAGCGGACGCTTGACGGCAAGGAGGAAACCCTCTATACCCCGTTTTTGATGCTCTCGGCTCTGGTGCTGGACAATGAACAGTTTGAAAACGTGGAGATCGAAAACGGCAAGCTGGTCAGCGACGGCAGCCGGACCCTTGCCGTCGGCTATGCGCTGCCCGGGATGCAGGAAAGCCTTGCGCTGCCCGAGAAGCTTGATCTGACCATCCCCGACCATGTGACCGTGCGTGCAGACGTGCGCGACTTCTCTTTGGGCTCTGTCTATACGATGGCGTCCACAGAGCTGCTTCAAAACTACGACGAAAACGACCCGGAGGCCCTGGAGAAGGTTCTTTCCTCTGTACAGGATCTCAGCGACGGTATGGCCCAGCTTTTGGACGGCGCGACGGCTCTGAATGATGGCCTGGGTACCCTGATGGAAAAGTCCGGCGATCTGCAAGACGGCGTCACGGCCCTGGCTGACGGGGCTGATCAGCTCCAGGACGGGGCGAAAACGCTCTCTGGCGGGGCCGCCGCGCTGGCCTCCGGCGCAGCAGAGCTGGAAAACGGCGCGTCGAGTTTGGCTCAGGGCGCCGGCAGCCTGCAAAGCGGCAGCAACGACCTGGCAAGCGGCGCAGAGCAGCTCAAGAGCGGGCTTGACCAGCTCAGCCAGAACTCTGCGGCGTTGAACAGCGGGGCAAAGGAAGTCTTCAACTCCCTGCTCTCGGCTGCCGAAACCCAGCTCACGGCCAACGGTCTGAGCGTGGGGAGCCTGACCATCTCCAACTATCAAGCGGAGCTGAGCCGGGTGATCAGCTCGTTGGATCCCGACGCGGTTTACGCGGCGGCGCTGTCCCAGGTCACGGCGGGCGTGGAGGCCAAACGGCCCGAAATTGAAGCGCTCGTCACCGAGGCAGCCAAGGAGCAGGTCACGCAGGCGGTGACGGCCGCGGTGCGGCAGAACGTGGCCCAGCAGGTTCAGGATGGCGCGGAAGCACAGATCCGGGCGGCGGTGGAGGAAAACCGGTCTGAGATCGAAGCCATGGTCACTCTGGCGGTGAAGGAACAGGTCCGCTCGGCAGTCATCAAGGAGGCCGCCGGCATGGACGCAGAAGACTACGACAAGGCTGTGGAGGCCGGCGCCATCGACGAGGCAACGCAGGCCGCTGTGGATGCCGCGGTTGCGAGCAAGATGGCCTCTGAGGAGGTCCAGGCTCAGATCGCCGACGCAGTGGCGCAGAAGATCGAGGAAACCATTCAAATGAAGCTTGCTGCCTCTGAAACCCAGCAGATGATCGAAGCGCAGATCGACGAGCAGATGGCCGCCGAGGCGGTGCAGAGCCTGATCGCGCAGAAGATCGACGAGCAGATGCAGAGCGAGGCCATCCGGCAGAGCATCGCCGACAGCACGGAGGCCCAGGTGCAAAAGGCCATTGCCGACACCATGGCAAGCCCCGAGGTCCAGGCCAAGCTGCAAGCCGCAGACGACGGCGCAAAGTCCGTCATCGCGCTCAAGACCTCGCTGGATCAGTATCATGCGTTCTATCTGGGACTTCTGACCTATACCGCCGGCGTGGACGCCGCGGCGCAGGGCGCAAAGGATTTGAGCGACGGCGCAAAGAAGCTGCACAGCGGCGCAGCGGAGCTGGCGGATGGAACCGCCGCCCTCTCGAACGGCACAAAGCAGGTCTCCAGCGGCGCAAGCGCCCTGTCAGACGGCGCGGCTGCCCTGTACGCCGGGACGTCCAGTCTCGACCGCGGCATGCACGAGCTCGACGGCCGCCTGCCCGATCTGCTTGATGGCGTCGAACAGCTCCTCGACGGGTCTGAACAGCTCCGGGACGGACTGCAGACCTTCGACGAAGAGGGGATCCAGACCATTGCCCGTTTGGTGAACGAAGATGGCCGGGATCTCAACGACCGGCTGAAAGCTCTGGCAGAGCTGGGCAGAACGTACTGCTCGGACTACGCCGGCCTGTCTGAGCATGCCGACGGCGCGCTGCGCTTCATCTATCGAAGCGCCCCCATCGAATAAGGAACAACCATTGGCTCCCAGGCTCAAACGGGCTTGGGAGCCATTTTTTCTGCATTTGGCTGCGCATGCAGTGCCGCCGGCGCAGCAGCCTTTGGCCGGTTTTCCGCACAAGACGGCGCAAAAACCGCGCAATCTTTCCGCCTGCTCCCTCTTGCGGATTTGGCGCGGATGTGCTATCATGGGGAAAGCAGGACAAAATTCAGATTTGCAGGAGGTTTTCCATGTTTCTGGATCTGGTGAAATACAGCCGCAGCTATCGCGGCTATGACGAGGGCCGCAGCATCAGCCGCGAGGAGCTGCTGCGCTGGGTGGACTGTGCCCGCTTTGCCCCCTCGAGCATCAACCGGCAGCCGTTTCAATACAAGCTGGTCTACAAGCCGGAGGAGCTGGCCGTTCTCCAGCCGCTGACCGGCTGGGCCAGAGCGCTGCCGCAGATGCAGCTCCCCCACCCCGGCCATTGCCCCACGGCCTTTGTGGTGATCTGCCAGAACACCCGCTGGGCCGAGGATCTGAAGCGCTACATCCGCGACGTGGGCGCGGTTGCGCAGACGATGCTGCTGGCCGCGGCCAGCGAGGGGCTGGGCGGCATCATGATCGGCAACTTCAGCCCCGAGAAGGTTCACCGGGCGCTGGCTCTGCCCGACGAGCTTACGCCGATGCTGATTGTGGCCTTCGGCAAGCCCGACGAGACCATCGTGATCAAAGAGGTGGACGAGGGGGCTGATCTTCGCTATTACCGCGACGAAAACGACGTGCACTACGTCCCCAAGCGCAAGCTGGAAGACGTTGTGCTGTAAAGGAGCGCTTTATGACAGAGAAACAACCGAAAAACGCGCTGTTCACCCGCATCTGGATGAGCGCGCTGGGCGTTTTGGTGTGCGGCGTGAGCGTGGGACTGTTTAAGGCGGCGGAGCTGGGTGTGGATCCCTTCCAGTCGCTTATGAGCGGCCTGAACGCCGTAATTCCCATCCGCTTTGGCACCTTGTATGTGATCGTCAACGTCATTCTGCTGCTCTTCTCCTTGATTTTTGACCGCTCCAAGATCGGCCTTGCCACGGTGATCAACCTGACGCTTCTGGGCTATGTGGCGGACTTTTCCAAGGGTCTGACCTTGCAGCTTTTGGGCCAGATGAGCCTTGTGGGGCGGCTGGTACTGCTGGCGGTGGCCATTGTGGTGATGTGCTTTGGCTCGGCGTTGTACTTCAACGCAAATCTCGGCGTTTCCACCTATGACGCGGTGTCGTTGGTCATTGCCGAGCGGCAGAAGAAGGTGCCCTTCAAGTGGTGCAGGATCCTAAGCGATCTTGTGTGCGTGATTTTGGCCGCCGTGCTGCTGCGCTGCGCTGGACGGAGCTGGCAGGAGATCACCGCCGACATCGGCATTGCAACCATCATCACGGCCTTCTTTATGGGACCGCTCATCAGCGCGTTTTCCAAGCTTTTGCCCAACCCCACGGGTCGGGTATTCTGACACATCCGGGCTTTTCGCAGGGGGGAGCACAGCTCTCCCCTGCTTGCGCGAAAAATGTTTTGAAAAATCAGATTTTTCTCTTGACTTTTTGCAAAAAATCATTACAATATAGGCACAAGTTCATAACCCTTATCAAGAGTGGTGGAGGGACCGGCCCTGTGAAACCCGGCAACCTACAGCAATGTAAGGTGCCAATTCCGGCGAGAAAATCGGCAGATGAGGATCTATTGATATCACTCTGCCCCGGCAGGGTGCTTTTTTTGCACCAATGAGAAAGGATAAAGCATGTTAAAACGTATTTTT
Organism: uncultured Eubacteriales bacterium; assembly: GCA_900316335.1. Classification (GTDB taxonomy): domain Bacteria; phylum Bacillota; class Clostridia; order Oscillospirales; family Oscillospiraceae; genus JAFRPC01. Next base: position 6,347 of record ONCN01000028.1, read on the forward strand.
ACCTCTGAATCTGTGACCGAGGGTCACCCCGACAAGGTCTGCGACCAGATCTCCGACGGCGTTCTCGACGCCATTCTGGCGCAGGATCCCATGGCCCGCGTGGCCTGCGAGACCGCCGCGACCACCGGCATGGTGCTGGTGATGGGCGAGATCTCCACCGACTGCTACGTGGACATTGCGCACATCGCGCGGCAGACGCTCAACAAGATCGGCTACAACTCCCCCGAGGCCGGCTTCAACGGCAACACCTGCGCCGTGCTCACCGCCATCGACGAGCAGTCCGGCGACATTGCCATGGGCGTGAACAGCTCCTTTGACGACGACAAGACCAACGGCGCAGGCGACCAGGGCATGATGTTCGGCTTTGCGTGCAACGAAACCCCGGAGCTCATGCCCGCACCCATCAGCTACGCCCACAAGCTGTCGCAACGGCTCACGGCCGAGCGCAAATCCGGCAATCTGCCCTGGCTGCGGCCGGACGGCAAGAGCCAGGTCTCGGTGCAGTACGGCGAGGACGGCAGCGTCGAGCGCATCGACACGGTGGTGGTCTCCACCCAGCACAGCGAGGCCATTGCCATTGAAGACCTGCGCCGCGAGATCGTGGACAAGGTCATCCGGCCCACCCTCCCCGCTTCCCTGCTTGACGAGAAGACCCGCTTCTTTGTCAACCCCACGGGCCGGTTCGTGCTGGGCGGCCCCGCGGCGGACTCCGGTTTGACCGGGCGCAAGATCATCGTGGATACCTACGGCGGCTACGCCGCGCACGGCGGCGGCGCGTTCTCGGGCAAGGATCCCACTAAGGTGGACCGCAGCGCAGCTTACATGGCCCGCTATATCGCCAAGAACATCGTCACCGCCGGCCTTGCCAAAAAGTGCCAGATTGAGCTTGCCTATGCCATCGGCGTGGCCCAGCCCGTCTCTGTGCTGGTTGACACCTACGGCACCGGCACGATGACCGACGCGAAGCTGAGCGAGCTTGTGCGCGCCTGCTTCGATCTCAGACCCGCCGCCATCATCGAGCGGCTGGATCTGCGCAGACCCATCTATCAGCAGACCGCCGCCTACGGCCACTTCGGCCGCCCCGAGCTGGATCTGCCCTGGGAGCGCACCGACGCCGCCGCGCAGCTTCTGCGCTGAAAAAACCGACCCGCGATCGCGTGATCGCGGGTCGGTTTTTTTTGTTTTCAGCGGGCGGCAGCGAGGCGGATGACCTCGTAGGCGCCGTTGTACAGGCCGCTTTCTTTGTTCTTGAGGATGCACTCGTTCATGTGCGTGAGGATCTCGGGCTCGGTCTGCAAAAGACGGAGCATATCCTGTGTCTCGCGGCCGGGGGCGACCTCATAGGTGCCGTCGCCCATCTCGGCGGAGTGGATGGCGCCCCAGATCTCATGGCCGCCGACGTGCTGGATAAAGAGCTTGGGGATGGGATAGAAGGCAAGCTCAGACGGCTTGGTGACCAGAACGTCGCTTGCGCGCATGAGCAGGTTTGTGATATACACCGCGGCGAAGATATCCTTGTGGCAGAAGCCCACAAGGCCCTCGGCCTCGCCGTCTACGGCAGAGATGGCATAGTCGCGCGCGGCGGGATAGTCGTCTTCAAAGAGCTTTGCAGCCTTGAGCTCGGGCACGGCGGATTTGAGGCTTTTCCAGACGTTTTTGTGGTCGCCCACGTTGATAAAGAGCACGGCCTTCTTTGCGCGGATCTCAGGCAGAAGGCTCTTGATGATATCGGCAAACAGCGCCTGCTGCGCGCCTGCGCCACCCACGGTGAGCAGGTAGCGGATGGCCTTGCCGCCCTTGACCCGCTCTAAGCGCAGGGCGGTGTCGTGCTCGAGGTTGGAGACCAGCTCGTGGTCGATGTAGTGGCCGGTGTAGACGATATCGCCCTCAGGCATGGGGCGCAGGGAACGCGTTTTGTCCATGCCGCGCAGAGCCTTGTAGCCAAGGTAGGACGACCAGGTCTGGATGGTGTGCAGGCTGCCCTCAGACAGGTGCAGGGCCATGGGCCAGTTGTCGGGGATGGCGTTGACCACCTTGGTAAAGCCCGCATGGATCGCGGCCTGGGCAGGCCAAACGTGCGTGGCGACGTAGGGCTTATCCTTGGGCAGGGTGCGCAGCAGATTTGCCATCAGCTCGGCGCTGGCCTGGTCGGCGCAGTTGTAGCTGAGCTTGCGGAAACCCTCGGAATTCAGGGGCTCCCAATAGAGCTTGTTGAAAAGCTTGCTCTTCTGGCTGAGCCTGGAACCGAGGGAGTACAGGTCGTTCTGCCCGCCGATGATCTTGGTGCAAAGACTCTCGGGGAAGGAGTTGAGATCCAGCCAGACCGGCTCATAGCCCAGGGCCTTTGCGCACGAGGCCATGGCCATGGAGATGCGATAGTGGCCGAAGCCCATGCGGATGTTGCCGATGAAGACGGTCTTGTCTGAAAATTCCGCGCCCTCGCCCCGGACCAGGACCTTGGTGCCGATGGGTGAAAGGACCGGCTCGTCGCGCAGGGCGAAGCGGTAGGTCACGCCGCTGTCGTCGCCGTATTTCTTCAAAAACTTCTGACGGGTCTTTTCTGCGTTTTTGACGTCCTTGGCGGACATGAGATTGCCGAAAATCTCTCTGGATCGCTCTAACATAGTTCCCTCCTGTGTATTTGGTCGTTGACATTCTGCACAAATTCCGTTACAATAAATGTACTGATTTTAGGCTATCATTTGAATTGCCTTTTGTCAAGAGAAAAAGCCAAAAAAAGGAGCTGCCAGAGAAATGAAACGTCTGACCAAAAAGCAAATGATCATCTTTGCCATCGGGCAATTGGGATGGTCCATATTAAGCGGCATCATCGGCGCATGGTTCGTCACCTTCTATCTGCCCACCCAGGGCGACATCGACGCCGGCGCCACCCAGTTTATCACCCCGGGCCTGGTGGTTTTGGGCTTCCTCACGATCTTGGGCCTGATCACCGCGCTCAGCCGCGTGTTTGACGCTGTGACCGATCCCCTGATCGCCAGCCTCAGCGACCGCAGCACCAACCCCAGAGGCCGCCGCATCCCCTTCATGCAGTATGCGGCCATTCCCCTGTCCATCGTGACGGTGCTGCTCTTCTGCGCCCCGGTGAACGCCATCAGCGGCTGGAACGTGGCGTGGATCTCGGTGTTTATCGTGCTGTTCTACCTGTTTATGACCATGTACTGCACGCCCTACAACGCCTTGATCTCTGAGTTTGGCAAGACCCAGGACGACCGGATGTTCATTTCTACTGCCATCTCTCTGACCTTCTTTGCCGGCACCATGCTGGCCTACACCCCCTTCGTGTTTGCCGGTATGCTGCGCGGGGCCGTGGGCTATAGCTGGAGCTACCGCATCTGCTTTATCGTGCTGGCTGTGATCTCCTGCGTGTGCATGCTGCTGCCCACGTTCCTGCTCAAGGAAAAGGAATTTGTGGACACCAAGCCCTCGGAGTCTGATATGTTCAAATCCCTGGCCGCCACGTTCAAAAACCGCGACTTCCGCATCTTCGCGGGCTCTGACATCATGTACTGGATCGGTCTGACGCTGTTCCAGACGGGCCTGCCCTTCTTTGTCAAGGTCTCGATGGAGCTTGACGAGAGCTACACCATGATCTTCATGGGCGGCATGACGGTTTTGTCTGCGGTGTTCTATCCGTTCGTGTCCGGCCTGGTGCGCAAGTTCGGCAAGAAAAAGCTCACGATCCTGGGCTTTTTGGGGCTGGCGCTGGCCTACCTCATCACGGCTTTGATCCGCGTGATCCCGCTGCCGGGCATGGTCTTCGGCGTGGTGATCTGCATCGTCGCGGCCTTCCCCATGGCGCTTTTGGGCATCATCCCGCAGTCCATCGTGGCCGACGTCGCCGAGGCTGACGGCATCGTGACCGGCGAAAACCGCGAGGGTATGTTCTTTGCCGCCCGCACCTTTGCCATGAAGTGGGGCCAGGCCATCGCAATGCTGGTCTTCACCTCCCTAGCCATCATCGGCACCACGCAGAACACCAACTCCAACGAGATCACCGCCTCGGCAACCGGCCTTACCATCGTGGCTGTGGTGGCGGTCACCTTCTGCGTGCTGGGCGCCGTCATTTTGGGGCTGTACAACGAAAAGCAGATCATGAAGACCATCGAGGGCAAAAAGGAGCGATAAACCGCATGGAGCTTTTGAAAACCACCCTTCGCGCAGACGGCGACGTCCGCTCGGAGCAGATCCGCTCTGAGGACCGCTGGACGCTCCGCCTTGCGCCCGAGCCGGGACAGGAGCCCGTTTTGAAGGAGGTCTCGGCCCGCTTCCGCTTCAACGTGCAGGACGCGGACGTGGTGTGGGTCAACGGTTATCAGAGCTGGACCCACAGCCCCGAGCGCCGAACGGGCGAGCTTGACAAGAGCCTGCTCTTCTGCCCGCACTTTCTTGACCGCAAATTCGGCTTCAGCCAATACGGCGACGGCCACTTCTGCAAGCCGCAGTACCGCCGCGGCCTGTTTAAGGGCTACAGCTACGCCTACATCCGCCGGGGCAAGACCTATCACTTCTTCGGCTCGCTTTCAGAGGACACGGGCTTTACCCGCATTGTGATCAACGCGAAGGAAGGCACCGTGAGCTTTGAAAAGGACTGCCGGGGCCGTGCGCTTTCGAGCGAGTGGACGGGCCTGGATCTGTACCTTGCCAAGGGCACCGAGGACGAGGTGTTTGACGGCTGGTTTGCCGCCATGGGCGTGCAGGCGCTGCCGGCAAAGCCCGCCGTGGGCTACACAAGCTGGTACAACTGCTACCAGGATATCTCCGAGCTGCAGATTTTGCGCGATCTCAAGGGGATGAAGACCCTTCGCCCCCAGCCCGAGATCTTCCAGATCGACGACGGCTACGAGCGCTTTGTGGGCGACTGGCTGGACGTGGACGAGAAAAAGTTCCCCCAGGGGCTTGAGCCGATTTTGCGGCAGATCACCGCAGCCGGGTATCGGGCGGGCATCTGGCTTGCCCCCTTCCTGTGTGAAAAGAAGTCCGCCCTGTTCCGTGAGCATCCCGACTGGCTGCTGCGCGACGAAGCAGGCGAGCCGGTCTACACCGGCGGCAACTGGAGCGGCGGCTACGCGCTGGACGTGTACAACGACGAGGTCAGAAGCTACGTGCGCCGGTCCATCGAGCACTACAAGGACATGGGCTTCACGCTCTTTAAGCTGGACTTCCTCTATGCCGCGTGCATGCTGCCCCGGCCCGACAAGACCCGGGGCGAGATCATGGCCGAGGCCATGGACTTCCTGCGCGAGGTCTGCGGTCAGGCGCAGATTTTGGGCTGCGGCGTGCCGCTTGCCTCGGCCTTTGGCCGGGTGGAGTACTGCCGCGTTGGGCCGGACATTTCGCTCGACTACGACGACAAGCCCTATATGCGCCTGTTCCACGCCGAGCGGCCCTCCACCCTGCAGACGCTGCACAACACCGTCTTCCGCCGCCAGCTTGACGGGCGGGCGTTCCTGAACGACCCGGACGTGTTCATCCTCCGGCACGAAAACAACACCCTCACCCCGGCGCAGAAGGAAGCGCTCGGCTCTCTCAACGCGCTGTTTGGCTCGGTGCTCTTTGCCTCAGATAACTTTGAGAGCTACGACGAGGCCCAGCGCAAGCTGTTTGCCCGCTTCTGCGACCTGCAAGCCGCCCGGCACGTTACGCTGCTCTCGGCCGCTGTGTTCGGCAAGACGACCAAGCTGAAAATCCAGTACGAGCTGCGCGGCGAGACCAGGCTGCTGGAATGTGAGATTTAAGCCGCCCGCTTTCAGCGCACAAAGCCCCTCCCGGGACCGGGAGGGGCTTTGTGCGCAAGCCGGAGATCAGAGCAGCGGCGCGTAGTCTTCGCGGGTAAAGGGGATCTCAAGGGTCTTCATGGCCTCGCGCACGCGCTGCTCGGAGCTGGGTCCGAAGAGCGCCAGGCACGGGAAGTCCTGCACCAGCAAAAAGCCCAGCACGGCCTGGGTGATGCCGGTGTTGCGGCGCGCGGCGATCGCTTGCAGCACCTTTGCAGTCTCGCGGTTGCCCGGGGTGTCGTAGTCCTCGTCGGCGATCTCGCCCCGCTCAAGCAGGCGCTGGAAATAGCCGTTGACCGCGCAGAAATAGGCCATGGCCAGGTTGCGCGGGTTTTCGCGGTGATAGTCGGCCACGTCGCCCCGGATGCAGGTGAGCGTATCGTCCTTGAGGGGCTTCATATGCTTCATACCCACGTTCAGAAGGCTCTGATCGGCCACAAAGCCGCGCGCGCCGATGGATCTGGCGTAGGCGTCGGCCTGCCGCATCCGGTCGGCGGACCAGTTGGAGCAGGCGTAGTAGCGGATCTTGCCCTCCTTGACGAAGGACTCCATGGTATCCACAAGCTGCTCCACGCTCTGGGCCAGATTGTCGCGGTGGTAGAAGTAGACGTCGATCACGTCGGTTTGCAGCGCGCGCAGCGACAGCTCCAGATCATGGCGCAGATCCGCGTCGGTCATGCGCGAGACGTGGATGTCGTCGGTCGGCTCGGTGCGCTTGGGGTGGCCCCCCTTGGTGATCAGAACGATGCGGTCGCGGCAGCCGCTGCGCTTGAGCCACTGGCCAACGACCCGCTCGCTGCGGCCGATCTCACCGGGGACCCAGTCCTGATAGACCCGGGCGGTATCCACCACGTTGCCGCCAAGCTCCAGATACGCGCCAAACATCCGGTCGGCCTGCTCGCCGTCCCATTTGAGTCCTGCGCTGAGTGTGCCCATTCCCATCGGGCAGAGGGACAGATCGGTATCGGGAATCAGAATTCTCTTTGCCATGCTTACACCTCTTTCTTTCCTGCCCGTCCGGCGGGCATGATTTGTCTTTAGTATATCACACTTTCAAAGAAAACGGAACCAAAAAGCGCAGAAAAAGCCCGGGAATTGACAGACCGGGAAGATGTGCTATAATAAAGAAAAAGCCCTTTGGGGCGAGCGAAGGAGGCGGCGCGTATGCGGCGTTGGATCAGTTGGCTTTTGGCTGCGGCTCTGGTTTTGGGGATCTTCCCGGTCACGCCCGGCCGGGCGGCATTTGTGGACGTGCCGGAAGCTGCCTGGTATGCCCAGGCGGTGGACTGGGCCGTGGCGCAGGGCATCACCAAGGGGACGGACTTAGAGCGCTTCTCCCCCGATTCGGATTGCACAAGAGCGCAGATCGTCACCTTCCTGTGGCGCTGGAAGGGGTCGCCCATGCCGTCTTACGAGCAGGGCCTTCCCTTTGACGATATCAGGCCCGACAGCTATGCGCTCACAGCCGTCCGCTGGGCCGTTGCCAACCACATCACCCAGGGCACGGGAGCGAGGACCTTCAGCCCGGATGAGACCTGCACCCGGGCGCAGGCGGTGAGCTTTTTGTGGCGCGCTGCGGGCGAACCGGAGACGCTGGGCGAGCCAGGCTTTTCCGACGTGTCGGCGCAGGCGTATTACCGCAGCGCGGTGGCCTGGGCTGTAGCAAACGGGATCACCGTGGGCGTGGGAGAAGGTCTTTTTGCGCCGGACGAGCACTGCACGCGCGCGCAGATCGTGACCTTCTTATTCCGGGCGGCTGCGATCGCGCCGACCGAGCCAACGCCGACACCCTCCCCTGTCGAGCCCACGCCGACAGATCCCACTGAGGCGGTCCCGACTCCGTCCGACGAGCCGACGGAGCCCACGGAACCCACCGAGCCGACGGAGCCCTCTGAGCCCTCTGAGCCGACAGAGCCCTCTGAACCCTCGGAACCCACCGAGCCCTCTGAACCCTCTGAACCCTCGGAACCCACCGAGCCGGAGCCGACGCTGCCCGCCCTGCCGCCCATTTCGGCGGGCTACACCGACGCGGCCGTCTCCCGCGACGGGTTTTTGGCCGTTGGCACCGGCGGCCGGATCGACCGCATCAGCGCCGACGGCACGCGCACCAGCCTGAGCTGCCCCACTGAGGAGGATCTGCTCTCGGTGTGGAGCGGCGACGGATATGATCTGATCGCCGGGCGGCGCGGCACGCTGCTGTGCAGCACCGACGGCACGCAGTTTCAGGCTGCCACCGCCCCGACCGATGCGGATCTGACCGGGGCGGTGCGGTATCTCGGCGCGTTTTACGTTGCGGGCTACGACGGCGGCATCTACCGCTCCACGGATCTGCGCCGCTGGCAGGACGTCTGGACGGGTGAGTGCGGTTTGATCGGCCTGGCCGGGATGGACTATGGCATTGCCGCCGTGAGCGCGGCGGGCGACGTGGCCTTCTCTGAAAACACCCGCAACTGGACCTATCAAAACTTCAACCGCGACTACGAGGGGCTGTATCCGGACTACACCTTCACCCGCGTTGTGGGCGCGGGGCAGAGCTTCTTTGTGCTGGGCTATGAGACCGAGCAGCCGAACGTGCCCTTGATGATGTACACCGAGGACACCGAGGTCTGGATGCAGCGGCCGCTCAATATGGTGGACAACGAGAGCGTCCAGCCCGAGGATACCTGGCGGATTTTGGATCTCGGCTTCCACATAGACCAGATGATCGCTTCCTGCGACGCCGGGCGGATCCTCACCCTGCCGGGGTGCGTGGCCTGCAACAAGTCAGATCGGCTGGCAGGGGCCGGCGATCTTCGCTGCCTTGCCGTGCGCGAGACGGAGGTCCTGGCCGCGGGGACGGATTTCTTCTTCCAGGTGGTCCCGGCCTACCGTCTGCGGCAGGAGCGGATCAAGGCCGAGCAGGCGCGGGAGGATCTGGCAAACGGCGCGGTCATGATCGACGTGCGAACAAGCGCCGAGCGCGAGGCCGACGGTTGGATCCCCGGCAGTCTCCACATCCCGGTCGGGGAGGTTGCCTCCCGGCTGCCGGAGCTGGTGCCGGACGTCAACACAGAGCTGATCTTCTACTGTAAGTCCGGCGCGCGGGCGCAGCGTGCCCTGGAGACCGCACGCGAGCTCGGCTATTACCGCATCTATAACCTGGGCGGGCTGAGCGACTGGCCGTATGAGGTTGAGAAGCCATAAATTTGGCTTGCGCCGCGGCGAAACATATGGTATCATGGTACCATGAAAAATGGGCGTTTGCCCGGAAATTGAGGAATTACCATGTCAAAAACCTATGACGTGATCATCATCGGCGGCGGCATCGGCGGCTTGATGGCAGCCTACGGCCTGCGCAGCCGCGACGCAAAGCTGCGTGTCGCCATTCTGGAAAAGGGTCGCCCGGTGGAGCAGCGAAGCTGCCCCGCCTCCAAGGGCAAGGGCTGCGTCTACTGCCCGGTGTGCTCGATCACCTCGGGCTTTGCCGGGGCCGGCGCGTTCTCCGACGGCAAGTTCAACCTCGGCACCGCCTACGGCGGCACGCTGGGCGAGGAGCTGGGCGAGACGCTTGCCATGACCTACATCGGCGCGGTGTCGCGCGTGCTCGACCGTTTTACCCCTGAGGGGATCGAGATCAAGGAATACGGCTCCAACGAGGCGCTGAAGTTAAAGTGTCTGCAAAACAATCTGCGGCTTCTGGACATGAACGTGAAGCATCTGGGCACTGACAACAACCTGCTGATCATGCAAAATCTGATCCAGTGGCTGGGGGAAAACGGCGTGGATCTGGTGCCCAACACCGAGGTCACGCACGTTGCGCGCTCAGAGGACGGCTACGTGCTCTCCACCCAGCGCGAGGAATACCGCGCCGGGAAGATCATCATTGCCACCGGCCGCAACGGTGCGGAGTTCGTCGGCAGCCTGTGCCGGCAGTTTGAGATCCCGATGCACTCCAACGCGGTGGACATCGGCGTGCGCGTGGAGATGAAGGACGCGATCTGGCGCGAGTTCTCCTCGCAAATCTACGAGCCCAAGATCCTGTGCCGGACCAAGACCTTTGAGGACCGGACACGGATGTTCTGCTTTAACCAGGGCGGCATCGTATCGGCGGAAAACAACGACAACGTCATCACTGCCAACGGCCACTCCTTCTCTGACCCCGCCAAGAAGACCGAAAACTGCAACTTTGCCATTTTGTCCTCCATTCGCTTCACCGAGCCCTTCAACAACCCCACCGAGTACGCCAAAAGCTTCTCGAAGATGGCAAACCTCATCGGCAAGGGCAACGTCCTGGTGCAGCGCTTTGGCGATCTGATCCGGGGCCGCCGGACCAACGACCACCGGCTGGGCCAAAACACCGTCATCCCCACCCTCACCGCCACGGCGGGCGACTTGTCGCTTGCCCTCCCCCACCGGATCCTCACAAACATCATTGAGACCATCTACGCGCTCGACAAGGTCGCCCCCGGCACCGCCAACGACGACACCCTGCTCTATGGTCTGGAGTCAAAATATTACTCCATCAAGCCGGACCACGACAAGCGCTTTATGATCTATGACGGCATCTATCTCATCGGTGACGGCTCCGGCATCTGCCGCGGCCTCAGCCAATCCGGCGCCATGGGCCTGTACGTCGCCGACCAGATCCTGGACGCCTGAGCCCCGGGGCGGCCGCATTGCTTCGCGCGCGGCCTATGAAGCGGCAGCGGCCTTCGGCCATGAAGCGCGGCTGTCGCCGTATTTTGATCACAGTAAGCCAATAGTCACCACTGCGACGCGAAGCCAGTACAACGTCCGGACGCGCAGCGCTCCGCGACGGGTCGATGTGCGACGCGTAGCTAGTCCCTTGGGAGTCATCGACCCCTACGGGATAGGTGCCGCGCCGGTTCGTACGGATCACGTACGCAACACGCCAGCCCCTTCACCACCAAAGGCGGATGCGCATCTCGCA
>ONCN01000052.1 GCA_900316335.1 uncultured Eubacteriales bacterium
GGCAGGGTCCTGGGGATGCGGATGCCGCCGAATTTCAGGGCGATCTCGGCCTCTTCGTCTGAGATCATCAGGGCCAGCGCCCAGTATTCCGGGTCGGTGCGTTCGATCTTCTTCAGCCCCAGCTTCTGGGGAATGCGGTCGGTAATCATTTTGCCCAGCTTTGCGATCGGCTCGCGGAAGGGGCCCTCCATCACCGCAGGCGGATAAAAGCCCTCTGTTCGTTCGGTCACTTTTTTCTCTTCCATAGTTGTACCTCTCTGTGTGATCGTATCCGGCGAAGCCCGTGCCAAGGCTGTCCTCTTCGTCCACTGTACCATATTTTTTCCGCTTTTGCAATAGTAGATTGCAAAGCGGCCCCCAGAACCTCCGCTTGGCATAAGAGGCTTTGGGGCCGCATTTTTTCCCGTCTGAGACGCGTGTGCAGATTGCATTTTTTGCAAAATCCGCTATAATAAATCCAGGCGGCATGCGCCGCATTTTTAAGGCAGGAGATGACGGATATGAGCTTGCGAAAATTCTGGATCCCGTTTTTGGTTTTGATCGTGGTTGGCCTGATGCTGTTTATGCTCAAGGCGCTTGTCTTCACCGACGGAACGGACTGGCTGATGAATATCGTGGACCAGGTGCCCCTGGTGGGCAATCTGCTCTCGGGCTTCGGCTCGGGCATCTTCACCGACGATGACACCGCCAGGCAGATTTTAAACGATTGGAGTCTGATGATCCGCGTGATCGAGCTTGAGATCGTCAAGGCTGAGCTGATAGGCGTGATCATCTATCTGCTCAATGAGATTTTGGGCCTGTTCCTCTCGAGCCTATGGCGTGTGATCCTCTCGTCGCTTCTGGGCGTGACGATGGGCCTGTTTATTTTCAAGGCCTTCACGTTTGCCGGCACCTGGGGGCCAATGCTGCCGCTGCTGATTTTGCTTGCGGCTGCCCTGGTTGAGATCTTTTTCAAGCCAGTCTCGGGCTGGCAAAAGGGCGTGGCCTACGTGCAAATGAGCATGCAGCTCTTTACCGCGATGGCCTCGGCCTTCCTCGCGGCCACGCTTGCCGCCCTTTTGCAGATGGACCACCCCAGCACCACCGCCTATATCAATCTGCTGGTGCTGCCGTATCTGTATGTGCTTTTGCTGTGCCTGGTCAACCATTTCATCGACTACCTCAAAGATGAAATGACCGGCAGCACCTTTGCCCTGCGCACCTTTGTGGACAACAGCCTCGTTGAGATCCTGGCGATCATAATTGTGCTCGTTCTGGTCGGTGCAATCATCATCTTCGGCTGACCATCCCGCAATGCCAGGCTGCTACGCCTCGATGCGCTGCATGACCATGCCTTCTGCGTCGTAGGTGGCGCGAAGGATGAAATCAAACTGGTCTGCCTTGGCGCAGAGCCAAAAGTCGGGCTCAGGATAGATGTGCTGGGTGTTCGGGTTGAAGAAATGTTCGCCGCCGTGGTATCTGAGATCTGCAAGGCGCGCGTCGAGATCCGGCAGCGGAGCGCCAAGCAGGAGGCTTTGGATATAGGCCGCGCACAGCTCGTCCTCGGCGTTGGGCCGTACGGCCTCGGTGCCCATGGCGACCAGGCTCACGAGCGTGGGGTCCTTTGCCCGGATATAGCGGGCAATGGCTGCGGCGTTGAGCAGGCTGCCGGTCAAAACCTCCTCTGCGCCGTGCGCTGCGGCAGTGATGCCCTGGGTCCCGGCGCTGGTGGTGTGAATGACGCGCCGCCCGCGCACTGCGGACTCCGGGATGGACGAGGGCGAGTTGCCAAAGTCAAAGCCCTCGCACTTTGCCCCGTGGCGCTCGCCCACCAGGACCGCCTGTGGGTCCTTTGCGCGGAAGGCGAAGGCCTCCTCGAGCGTGGCCACGGGCCGGATCTCGCGCGCACCGCGGCTGGCAAGGTAGCACTCGAGCGAAAAGGCACGGAACACGTCGATCACCACGGCAAGCCCCCGCGCCTGACGCGCGCCGGCCAGACAATGCAAAATCTGAATTTCCATCTCAATGTGGCTCCTTTTTATTTTTGCCAGTGGCTTGGCAGGGCCTTGTCAATTTGCCCCGGTTGTGATATACTAACACCAGCAACACGATGGGGGCGAGCTATGAAAACAGTGACCATCTATACCGACGGCGCGTGCAGTGGCAATCCCGGCCCGGGGGGCTGGGGGGCCGTGCTGCGCTATCAGGACGTGGAAAAGGAGCTCTCCGGCGGCGAGGCCGAAACCACCAACAACCGCATGGAGCTCACCGCCGTCATCCGCGCGCTGGAGTGCTTGAACCAGTCCTGCGTGGTGGAGCTCTACTCCGACTCAAAATACGTGATCGACGCGCTCAGCCTTGGCTGGGCCAAGGGCTGGCAGGCCCGGGGCTGGAAAAAGCCGGACAAGAAGCCGGCGCTCAACCCCGATCTGTGGCAGCAGCTTTTGGAGCTTACCGAGCGCCACGAGATGCGATACCACTGGGTCAAGGGCCACGCGGACAACCCGTATAACAACCGCTGTGACCAGCTTGCCGTGGCCGAGAGCCGCAAGTTTTAGAAAAGGGGCGTGCTTGTATGGAACGATCTGAGCTGCTGCGATTGCTGCTTGGCCGTGAGTTTGTCTCCGGCGAGGAGATCGGCCAGGCCCTGGGCGTGACCCGGGCCGCGGTGTCCAAGGCGGTGGCCGGGCTGAAAAAGGAGGGCTATCTGATCGCCTCCGTGCCCAACCGGGGCTACCGGCTCGACGCGCTGCCCGACGCCTTGACCCAGGAGCAGGTCCTGCTCCACCTGCACGAGCATCCCTGGGCCACAACGACCACGGTCTATCCCGTCATTGACTCGACCAACGACCATCTCAAGCGCCTGGCGGCCCAGGGCGCGCCGCACGGCACCGTGGCTGTGGCCGACTGCCAGACCGGGGGCCGCGGCAGGACGGGCCGCTCGTTCGACTCCAAGGGCGGCTCGGGGATCTATCTGTCCGTGCTGCTGCGCCCGCACTGCCGCCCGGACCGGCTGATGACGCTCACGGCGCAGACCGCTGTGGCAGTGCGCCGCGCCATCCTGGCCGTCACCGGGGCCGAGACGCAGATCAAGTGGGTCAACGACCTGGTGCTGGGCGGCAGGAAGCTGTGCGGCATCCTGACTGAGCTCTCCATCGAGGCCGAAAGCGGCCTTGTGAGCTACGCCGTGGTGGGCGTCGGCGTGAACTGCAACCGCCCGGCGCAGGATTTCCCGCCGGAGCTGCAGGCCGTCGCGGGCTCGATCCTCTCGCAGACCGGGACCTGGGTGGACCGCAGCCGGCTTGCCGCGCAGATGATCCGCGAGCTCTCATCCCTGCCGGAGCTGGACTGGCGCGAGGAATACCGTGCAGCCTGCGTGAACCTGGGCCGCGAGGTCCAGATCCTGGGCGCCGAGACCCGCTGCGGCACCGCTGTGGACGTCGGCGCGCAGGCGGAGCTGATCGTGCGGCTGGAGGGCGGCGAGCTCGTTTCCGTCAACGCCGGGGAGGTCTCGGTGCGCGGGCTCTACGGCTACGTATGAGCGCCCGGCGCGGGACAAAAATTTACAAAAAATCCAAACAATGGGGCTTGTGCTGGCCATTTTTTTGCGGTATACTAACCACAGAAGGAAAACTACCGTTAGGAGGAACCACCCATGAATAAAAAGACCATCACCACCATCCTTGCCGTCATCGGCGCGCTGGCGACTGTGGCCGCGCTGCTCTACATCTTCCGCGACAAGCTGGCTGCCCTGTGCAAAAAGTGCACCGGCCGTGACTGTGAGCTGCCCGAGACCGCAGAAGAGGCTGTAGAGGCCGTCAAAGAGGCTGCCGAAGACGCCGCCGAGACCGTGAAGCAGACTGCCGAGGCTGTTGTGGAGGACGTCAAGGACACCGCCAAGGAGGCCGAGGAGAAGGCCGCCGCCATCGCCGAAGAGTTCAAGGACTACGCCGACGTCGAGCTTCCCGTCGAGAACATCGAGGAATAACGCGCGAGCAAAGCGCAGCAAAACCCCGGAGCCGTGACAGGCCCCGGGGTTTTGCTGCGTTATTTCAGGCGCGATGCTCGCTGCCGAACAGGCGGATCTTGTTCTCGACCACCGCCTTCATGGCGGCGATCTCGTAGGGGATCAGCCCCATGAGCGTGGCGGCGCCATCCTTCAGACCGGCCTCGGCGCCGGCCTTGCCGGCCTTGTCCAGATCTGTGAAGATGTTGATCTTGCTCACGCCCAGCGCCACGGCCCGGCGGAAGTCGTCGTCGGCAAGGCCGCTGCCGCCGTGCAGCACCAGCGGCACGCCCGTGCGGCGGGCGATGGTGTCGATGCGGTCAAAGTCGAGCTTCGGCGGGAACTTATAGTCCCCGTGGGCGTTGCCCACGGCCACGGCCAGCGCGTCCACACCGGTGCGGCGCACGTAGTCCACAGCCTGGTCGGGGTCGGTGTAATAGTCCTCGGGCCGTAAAAGCTTGCCTGCGCCGGCGTTGTCGCCCACGTGGCCGAGCTCGCCCTCCACCGTGGCGTCCATGGCGCGGCAGATGCGCACCATTTCAGCCACCTGCGCGACGTTTTCTTCATACGGCAGGGTGGAGCAGTCGTACATGATCGAGGTAAAGCCCAGGCGCAGGGCCTGCATGCAGCGCGCAAAGCGCAGCCCGTGGTCATAGTGCACGCACACCGGCACGCTGGCCTTCTTTGCCATCGGGATCAGATATTCCGCCACCCGCTCAAGCTCCATGGCAGGCAGCAGCACCTCCGCCGTGCCCACGATCACCGGCGCGCCCAGCGCCTCGGCGGTCTCGATGACGGCGCGCGCCATCTCCACGTTTACGGCGTTGAAAAAGCCCACGCCATAGCCTTCTGCCCGGGCCTTGCCCAGGATTTCTTTCATATTAACCAGCATCGCAGCCTCCCATGGTCTTCCATCCGGATTCGATCCGTGCTTCCAGCTCTTCCAGGGGGCGGATCCCCCCCAAGGCGTCATAGCTGGTCACCGAGCAGGCGCCCTCCGCCGCGGCCAGGGCCGCGCAGGCGGCCGGGTCCTTGCCCCGGCAGAGCGCTGTGAGATAGGCGGCGATGCTCACGTCGCCCGCGCCGGTGCCGGAGCGGACGCAGTCTGCTTCAAAGCAGGGCTGGTAGCCCTCGCGGTCGGCCCACAGCGCGCCGTCGAGCCCGAGCTTTCTGCCCACCTGCTTGAGCCGCTCACGCCCGGCGGTCTTGTAGTACATGCCCCAGGTGCCGCACTTGAGCAGCACCGCGCCGCAGCCGAGCGCAAGGCAGCGCGCGGAAAGCCTTGCCACGTCCTGCTGCCGAAGGTGCCGGGTCATGTCCCCGCCGCGGGCGGCCAGCGCGTCATATAAGGGCCGGTCGAGCATAAAGGCCAGCTCTTCAAAGCTCGGCACAAAGAAATCCACCCACGGCAGCGCCCGGGCGAGGATCGCCTCCCAGTCGGCGCGCCCGGCCTCGCTTGCGGGGTCCACAGCGGCCAGATCCAGCGAGGTGGACAGCCCCGCCTGCTTCACCCGGCAGAGCATGGCAGCAAGCAGCTCGCCGCCCCGGCGGTACATCTGCGCCATGATGGGCGGGTAGCCGAAGTGGAAATGGTCTGCCTGCTCGAGCACGCGCTCCGGGATCTCCTCGCCGGTGAAGGTGTCGTTTGCCCCGGGGTCGTGCAAAAAGATGCGGTCGATGCCGGGGATCGCCAGCACCACCGAGTAGGAGGTGGCGCTGTCTTTGTCTACCAGAAGGCCCTGGCAGCCATAGCTCTTTAAGATCCGGCGCACCATGGCGCCGAAGGCGTCGTCGCCCACCTTGCCAAGCAGGGTCACGTCGTTGCCAAGCAGCTTCAACGCAAGCCCTGTGTTGGCCACGCTGCCGCCGGTGTGCACGCTGGCGCCGTTCATGTGGATGAGCTTGCCGGGCTCCAGGATCTGCTCTACCGATCCGACAGCCCGCTCCGGATCGAAAACCGGGGTGATATCCAGGCAGATATGCCCGGCGGCGATGAGCTTGTGTTCCATCAGGTACCTCCTTGGACAATGGTGGGCCGGGGCGCGTCCCGCGCAGGGCCGCGCCCGGCAAGGCATGGGGCTTACACGCCCATGATCAGCTTGACGGTGTAGTATTCGAGCTGCTCAAACTTCCGCTCGCGGATCAACCGGTTTGCATAGTCATAGTCGTATTGCTTGACCTTCTGCTCCATGGCCTTGAAGATGGCCAGGGAGTTTTTCAGATGCTCATAGCTGTCCTCGTCGTGCGTGGTGCGCATGGCCTTCACGTCCAGGCCGACGTACTCGCCGCGCGCGCCGTAGTTGTTTTCCATCAAAACCTTGACCTGGTTGAAGGCCTGGCGGAGATTTTCCACGCCGAAGGACTTGTCCTGGTCATAGCGGATGCCGTTTTGGTCGTTCATATGGACGGTAAAGAGCTTGTCAAAGGCCAGGGCGAAGCCGATCTCGTTGGCGGGATCCAATCCGGCCAAGACCGCGTGCGCGCTTTCCAGGTTTGCGCCAACACGCTTGGGGTCGATGGTGGCCGCGGAGACGGCCATCACATGGCCGATGGTGCCGCAGAAGGAGCGGTCGATGGGCTCGTTGGGCTTGGGCTCGATGCACACGCGGATGTGCTCGTCATAGCGCAGCATTGCGTTGATGGCCTCCACGAGCTGCTTTGTGGCGGTGACGGGGCTTTTTGCCTCGGCGCAGAGCGTGCCCTCGCGGGCAAGCCACAAAACGATCAGATCGGTGCCAAGCTCGCGGGCAATGTCGATGGAGCGGTAGGCCCGCCACATGGCAAACGCGCGATCGGCTTCACTCGTCGAGGTGAAGCCGCCGTCGATGGTGTGCGGGTCCATCCAAAGTCTCGGCGCCACAAACTCCGCCTTAAGATCGTACTTATCCAGAAGACCCTTGACGCGCCGTGCCTCGGCCTTGATCTCTTCCTCGGTCAGATCGTTGAGGTTGGGCACCGCGTCGTCGTCATGGAACTGCACCGCGTCAAAGCCCAGCGCCTTGAACCTGGCAAATTTTTCTTCCAGGGTGATTTCCGCACGGGTGGCAGGACCATAGGAGTCAGCGCCGGCGTGGACGTTCCAGGGGCCGACAGAATAACGGAATTGATACATGATGAAATCCTCCTTGTATTTTGCGGACGCTGTGGCGCCGGAGCGTCCTTTCTGGCTTTATCATAGCGCGGCTGCAGGAGGATTGCATGGATTTGTTTGCCGGAAAAACCGGATTAGTTTGCACTGACGCAAAAAAGCCGGGCCGAAAAAGGCTTGACGGCACACGTCGTATCGGTGTAGAATAGAATGGAACCAATCACAGGAGGAATTTGCTGTGCGACGGGAGTATGAGGTGGTGGAGCACCTGGGCTTCGAAGGGCTTCACGTGCTTTTGGTGTCGATGGATACCCGGCTGCCCCATCTGCATCGGGAGCTGGAGCTGGGCTGGATCCTGCAAGGCAGCGTCGAGCTTCACACAAGGCTGGGAAGCCGCCTGCTGCAGCGGGGGGATCTGTATCTGGCCGGGCCGATGGAGGTGCACTCCTTCGGCGGGCAGGGGGGTCTGATCCTCTCATGCCAGATCTCGCCGAAGCTGTTTGGCACGTTTGTCCCGGGCTGGGAGCGGGCCTTTCCGCCTGCAGCCGGCCCGATCAACGACGGAGGCCCACGCTGCACGCTCACGCAGTATTGTATGCTGCGGCTGGCGCTGGCGTATTTTGACCGGGCAGCCGATCGGGGGCTTTGCTGCTTTCATCTGACCACAGAGCTATTGTATCACGTTTCCCGTCTGGTTGCAAGCGAAGAAACGGCAGCGGCTGAGCCAGTCCGCCGGGCAAAGCTGGAGCGCTTGATCTCCGTTCTGGACCGGATCGACGAGAACTATACCCAAAAGCTTCTGCTGGGCGACATCGCGGCGGCTGAGAACGTGAGCATGCCGTATCTGTCGCACGCCTTCAAGGAGGCCTTCGGCATGAGCTTTCAGGAGTATCTGTGTCGGCGCCGGTTTGAGCACGCCTGCCGCCTGATCGCGCAGACGGACCGCTCGGTGCTGGATATTGCCCTGTCCAGCGGCTTTTCCGACGCAAAGTATCTCAACCGGGCGTTCCGCCGCCGCTATGGGTGCACGCCGAAGGAGTTTCGCGGCATGGGGCCCGCCGGGCAGACCGGCGCAGTCCGGCCCACGGTAGATGCGCAGTATCTGTTTCCGCGGCAGCAGGCCCTGCAGGCGCTGCGCCCGCTGCTTGCAGAGTTTGAACCGCGCCGGGCGGAGCTGGGCATGCTCGCCCTTGACTGAAAGGAGAGCCTATGAAGATCGGCATCGTGGACGACGAGCTGGACATGCGCACGCAGCTTGAGGCCTACGTGCGCCGCTATGGAGCCGAAGCAGGGCTTCGGCTGCAAACGGCGTGCTTCCCCTCGGGCGACGCGCTGCTTGCAAGCGCGGAGGAGGGCTTTGACATCCTGATCTTTGACGTGGATATGCCCGGGCGCAGCGGCCTTGAGACCGCGCGCGAGATCCGCGCGCGCGACGAGCGCGTGACCATCCTGTTTGTGACCAATATGGCGCAGTATGCCATCAACGGCTATGAGGTGGAGGCGGTGGACTATGTGATCAAGCCCATCGGCTACTATGACTTTTCGATGAAGCTGCGCCGGGCGATCAAGCGGGCCCGGCAGAACCGGCCCATGGTGCTGGTGGTGGATACGCTGGGCGGCCCCGTGCGGCTGGAGGTGAGCCAGATCCTCTACGTCGAGGTCATGGGCCACTATCTGAGCTACGAGACCAAAACCGGCTCGTTCCGGGTCCGCGGCACCATGAAGGAGCACGAGCCGGAGCTCAAAAAGCACGGCTTTGCCCGCAGCCACAAGTCCTATGTGGTGAACCTTGCCAACACCGAAAACATCCAGGCAGGCGAGCTGACGGTCTGCGGGCGGAGCGTCCCGCTCGGCCGGGCCTATAAAGACAGCTTTCTTGCCGCGTATATGCAGTATCTGAGGGGGTAGGCAGATGGAGCTGTTTTTGGCCATCCAGGACCAGAGCCGGTATATCATCGGCCTCATTACGATCCTGTTTTTGCTCTCCCACTTCAGCCTGGAGCGGCGCGAGGGCTATTTCTGGCGCCTTGCAGGCTCCAGCACGGCGCTGTGGCTGCTGGCTTTGGCCTATCTGCCGCTTGCGCGCCTGCAGCGAACGCTTGGAGGCGGCTCACCGCTGTTTATGGCGCCCTACTGGCTGTTTATGAGCTTTGCGCCCCTGTTCTATGTGCTGCTGTGCTGGAAAACCACGCTTGACGGGGCGCTGTTCCGTCTGATGGTGGCCTCGTTTGTGGAAAACATCGTCACGGTGCTCGTGCGCTATCTCGGCGTGGGGATCCTGATGCCGGGGCTTCCGCAGGCGCACCCGGCCTTGTACACCCTGTTTATGATCGCCTGCTACGCGCTGGTCTACGGCGTGTTCTGGCAGATGGTCCGCCGCCTGCCCCGGCGGGAGCTGACCTATGAGAAAAAGAGCGGCAGCCAGTGGGCAAACGTGCTTGTCTATCTCATCTACACCACGATTTTGGCCAACACCAAGGTGGCCTTTGAGTACATTTTGCAGCCGCTTGCGGGCAGGGCGGAGCTTGCAGACGTCTATTTGCAGATGCGGCTGTTCCTGATCCTGGTGATGACGCTCTTGTCGGTGGTGATGCTGATTTTGCAGTGGAACGCCTACCGGCGGCTGGCGCTGCAAAACGACAAGCAGGTTTTGCTGCAGATGGCCCGCCAGCGGGAGTCGCAGTATGAGTTCTCCAAGGAGAACATTGAGATGATCAACCGCAAGTGCCACGATCTCAAGCACCAGCTTCGCGCCCTGGAGCAGGTTTCCGACGACGAGCGGCGCGCGCAGCTCCGCCAGGCCAGGCAGGCCGTGGACTTCTACGACGCGGTGGTCAAAACCGGCAACGACGCGCTCGACACCCTGCTCACGGAAAAGTCGGTCTATTGCCAAAACCGCAGCATCCGCCTGTCGTGCATGGTCTCGACCCACTATCTTTCCCGCATTGGCCTGGTGGATCTCTACACCCTTCTCGGCAACGCACTGGACAACGCCATCGAGAGCGTCGAGCGGCTTGCAAGCCCCGAGAAAAAGACCATCAGTCTCACCATCCGCGACCAGGGCCGGATGCTCTATCTGCAGGTGGAAAACTATTACGAGGGGACCATCGCCTTTGAAGACGGCCTGCCCCAGACCCAGAAGGACGACCGGGAGAACCACGGCTTCGGCGTGCGCTCGATCCGGTCCATCGCCCGCGCCTATGGGGGCGAGATGTACCTGTCCGCCGACGGGGAGCTGTTTTTGCTCCAGGTGGTCATCCCCGGCGCCGACGAGCAGGCCTGAGGCCCGGCGTCGTTTGTGCCCGAAAATCGCCGTTTGTGCCATGGCACTTGCGGCGCATTTTTTTTCGTGGTACAGTATCCTCAGCACCGGCAGGCCCTGCCTGCCAAAGAAAAAGAGAGGAGTACCACATGAAGAAGAAGAGCCATATCTATCGCGGCGTTGCCAGCATCTTCCTGGCGCTGCTCGTGATCTTCGGCCTGCTCGGCTCCATTGCCGACGCCTGGTCCGGCAAGGTCAACGAGATGCTTGGAATTGCCGACAACACCTTCCAGCGCAGCGACGATCCCGAGGATTATCGCTTTGTCTCCGACTATTCCGACCCGGCAGACCTGGTTCGCGCCGAGATCGGGCTCAACACCCGCCTGGCCTATGAGGGCGCGGTTGCGCTCAAGGGGCAGCCGGCGCTCGGCGGCACCAGGGTCAGCCTGTTTGGCATGCGCTCGGGCGCGAAGATGCAGTTCGGCGGCTCGATGGGCGAGCTGACGGACGCCTCCAATATCGTGACGCTCGACCAGGCCATGACCGAAAACGGCTTTGCGGTCAACCCCGCGCTGGTCCAGTTCTACAAGGATATGGAGGGCGACTACGCCCCCAGCCGTTCGACCGGCGGCAATATCGTCAGCGACTATGAGGATGCGGGCTCCGAGATCAAGGAGATCCCCGTCTCCAACTACCAGGGCATGGACGTGTCAGCCTACAACGACGCCGCCGTGGTCGTCTTTGGCCGCGACGCGGGCGAGTCCGCCTGCTTCTATCCCGGCCGCAACGGTCTTTTGGCCCCCGAGGAGTTCTCGCAGAGCCCCACGGGCAACATCCTGAGCCTGTCCAACGACGAGCGGGATCTTTTGAACTGGGTCAAGACCCAGGGCTTCGGCAAGATCGTGGTGCTGCTCAACTCCTCCACCGCCATGGAAATCGAGGAGCTCAAGCAGGATGAGGCCATCGACGCCATCGTCTGGATCGGCAACCCCGGCGCCTACGGCACCTATGGCATTGCCAAGCTGCTGTCCGGCGAGGTGCTGCCCTCCGGCCACCTGCCAGACACCTTCGCGGTCAACTCCGCCAAGTCCGCCGCCGCGCAGAACTACGGCGTGTTCACCTTTGCCAACCCCGACGCCATCGAGACCACCACCAACCACGCCCTGCGCGCAGAATGGTATCTGGTCGAGTCCGAGGGCATCTACACCGGCTATAAGTACTATGAGACCCGCTACTTCGACTGCATGCTCGGCCAGGGCAACGCAGCCAAGGCCGCCCACAACGAGACCGCCGACGGCTCGCAGGTCTGGAACTATGACAACGAGGTCAGCTACAGCTTCGGCTACGGCGTAGAGGGCTCCACCTTCGCCGAGGAGATCACCGGGCTTGCGATCGACTGGTCCGGCGAGACCCCCTCCACCGCGACCGTCCGCGTGACCAACACCGGCTCCGTCGCAGCCAAGCACGCGGTGCAGCTCTACGTCAGCCTGCCCTACACCCAGCTTGACCGCGACAACGGCGTGGAGAAGGCCGCCATCCAGCTTGTGGCCTACGCCAAGACCGGCGAGGCCCAGGAGCAGACCTTTGAAGACGTGGTCCTGCTCGAGCCCGGCCAGAGCGAGGAGCTCACCCTGAGCTTCAATGCGCAGGATCTTTACAGCTATGACCGCACCTATGCGCACGACGGCGTGCAGGGCGCATGGCTGCTTGAGACCGGCGACTATTGGTTTGCCACCGGCAACGGCGCGCATGACGCCGTGCAGGCCGTTCTCGCCGCCGCCCATCCCGAGGCTGCAGACGGCCTTGCCCCCACGGGCGACGCCAAAATGGCCCCCCTCAGCGCCGACACCTATCGCACCACCTCCAACGGCGTGACCATCCAGAACCGCCTGAACGACGCGGATCTGAACAACCTCGGCACCGACGTTCAGGTGACCTACCTCACCCGCAACGACTGGGCCAATACCTTCCCCACCCCGGTGCCGGCCATGACCGTCACCGAGGAGATGATCTTCATGCTCCGCAACCAGACCTACAGCCAGGAGGCGGTAAACGCCAACTACGACGGCCCGACCAGCTTCACCTACGGCGCAAAGAACAACGTCAAGGCCGTGCAGCTCATCGGTCTGGACGAGACCGACCCCATGTATGACAAGGTCCTCGACGAGATGACCCTGCAGCAGCTCATCGACCAGTACGTCTCCCTGCTCACCCCGCTCACCGAGGTCGGCATGCCCGTGGAAAACCGCGCCGACTCCCCCCTGGGCATCATCGGCACCATCGGCCAGCGCTCGAGCGGCATCTTCGCCGTGGAAAAGGAAAACGAGGCCTTCGGCCGCCACACCGACTGCTACGTGGGCGCGCCGCTGGTCGCCGCCACCTTCAGCCCCAAGCTGCAAAGCGAGGAGGGCCGCCTGATTGCCAACGACGCGCTCTGGACCGGCTACAACGTCTGGTTCGGCCCCGGCATGAACCTGCACCGCACGCCCTACAACCTGCGCAACGTGGGCTACTATTCCGAAGACAGCGTGCTCACCGGCCGCTGCTCGGCCTGCGTCCACACCGCGCTGAACGAAAAGGGCATCCTCACCAACACCAAGCACTTCGCCTTCAACGACCAGGAGACCAACCGTGACGGCCTTGCGGTCTTCCTCAACGAGCAGGCCGCCCGTGAAAACGAGCTGCGCGGCTTCCAGATCGCCATCCGCGACGGCGGGCTCAAGGGCCTTATGACCGCCTTCAACCGCCTGGGCTGCACCCATGTGGCCGCCCACCAGGGCCTGATGAACGGCATTTTGGAAGGCGAGTGGGGCTATCGCGGCTTCACCATGACCGACTCTGTGAAATCCTCGCAGTACTTCCTGCCCCGCGAGACCATCCTGGCTGCCAACCACCAGATGCTCGGCGGCTCCAACAACGGGGCGGTCTGGGGCCTGACGGTGGACGAGGTCTCCAAGGATCCCGCCCTGCAAAACGCCCTGCGCGAAAGCTACCGCCGCAAGCTCTACGTCTACGTCAACAGCGCCGTGCTCAACGGCATCACCCCCGAGTCCGCCGCCTCCAACTCCCTGGTCTGGTGGGCGCTGATGCTGCGCATCATCATGGGCCTGAGCTTTGTCGGCTTTGTTGTCTACGCGGTGCGCTTCTTCCTCCGGGAGCGGAAAGAAAGGAGTATGTGATATGACCCAACAGAAAAAGCCCGGCCTTGAGACCCTGTGCGGCCTCATCGCCGCGATCCTGGCCGTTTTGGGCCTGGGCCTTTATATCCTGGGCTTCTCCACCGGCTACTATATCTTCGGCCAGATGCAGTCCACGCTCACCGTCATTCTGATCTGCGCGGCCATCGTGCTTCTGGTCTTCAACAACATTGCCCGCCGCAAGTGGACGGACGCGGTGTGGACCAAGGTCTTGACTTTCGGCGCAACTGCGCTTCTGGCTGCGGGCGCCCTGTATATCGTGGGCGACCGGGTCGAGGGCATCGGCAACTGCATCGTCACCGACTATGACTCCGGTCACGGCGGCGAGGAGGCCATCTACCTCTCCCTGGGCGGCGCGGTGCTGCTGCTGATCGCCATGGTCTTCAACATTGTCGGCGCCTTCTCCAAGGAGCGCGCTGCCGACGCCAAGCCCCAGACCGTCAAAAAGATCGTCACCTCCGTCATCGCGGCGGCCCTGGCTGTGGCCGTGGGGCTGACCGCCCTCAACCTCGGCGGCGTGCTCGGCGGCAAGGCCGGTCCCGGCGGCGCGGGCCTGGAGGGCACCTATACCATCAGCTTCAACCAGAACAACAACAACGTGGAAAACATGCCCGGCTATCAGTTCCTCTGCTCTGACCTGTCCGGCATGCTCAAGGCAGACTCCCGCTTCTTCATCGACGAGAAGCTCGAGCTCAAAGGCGGCGCTTACACCCTGACCTCCGACGCCTACGTCGTCGAGGGCGGCAAGCGCGCCGAGATCGGCGACGACACCGGCCTTGGCCTCATCCTCACCACCGTGGCCACCGGCACCTACACCGACAACGGCGACGGCACGATCACCACGTCTGCGGCGGAGCACGCAGTGTTCACCATGCAGACCGATACCTACTCCCAGCAGATGAAGGGCGCGGCCCAGATGAACGTGGGCGGCAACGACGCCGACGGCGAATATGACTCCAACGACGAGCCAGCGGTGCTGGAC
>ONCN01000005.1 GCA_900316335.1 uncultured Eubacteriales bacterium
GTCCTTGAAGGGGTTCTCAGCCTTCTCGGCCTTGGGCTCGCCGGCGGCGCGCCACAGGAAGGTCACGACCTGGGCTCTGGTGCAGCCCTCGGTGGGCCCAAAGGTGGTCTCAGAGGTGCCCTTGGTGATGCCATTCTCAACAGCCCAGTAGACGGGAGCGAAGAAGTAGTCGTCCTTGTTCTGCACGTCGTCGAACAGGAAGGGAGTGGGGGTCGGAGTGGGAGTGGGCAGAGCGGGAGCTTCGCCGCCTTCCATGAAGGTCTTGAGCTCGTCAGCGAACTTTTCGGTGTAGGGTTCAACCTTGACCTGCTCGCCTTCGTACTCCTTGGTGATCTTCTCGAACTGCGTGGAGTTCATGATGATGTGCAGCACAGCCGCAGCGGACTTCTGCAGGTCGCCCAGAGGCAGGGAGTTGGTGCCATACTCGCCCTTGTAGGTGACGGTCTTGGTGCCATCTTCGTTGGTCTTGATGGTAGCCGTGCCAGCTTCGACTCTGGCCTGGATTTTCTCGTTGTTCTCAACGTCGACGTCGGCAGCCACGGTGACGGACTCTTCCACAGTGCCTTCGGCGCTGAGGATGAACTCGCCCCACTGCTCGGTTTTACGGTTGCCGTTGCCGGTAATCTTGACGTAGCCGGTGGTCTCGTCAAAATCGGGCTTGGCAGTGATGAACTGGTTGATGATGTTCTGGGAAGAGCCGCCGGGCATGATCAGATCGTTGCCGGCGTGCATGGAGTTGACAGGAGTGGACTGGCCGCCGCCCCAGTCAGTCATGATCAGGCCCTTGAAGCCCCATTCACCGCGGGTGATGTCGGTGCACATATCGTAGTCATCGGCAGCGGGCATGGAGTTGTTCTGGTTGTAGGAGGTCATGATGGCCATGGGCTGCGCCATTCTGACGGCGATTTCGAAGCCCTTGAGGTAGATCTCACGCAGGGCGCGCTCGGTGATGGTGTTGTTGACGGAGTTACGGTTGTTCTCCTGGTTGTTGCCGGAGAAGTGCTTGATGGTGACGCCGATGCCGGGATGGCTCTGCACACCCATGGTGGTGTAGGCAGCGGTCAGGCCGGCGACCAGGGGATCTTCGGAGTAGTACTCGAAGTTACGGCCGCAGAGGGCATTTCTGTGGATGTTCATGCCGGGGGCCAGCCACAGGGTGACGCCGAACTCGGTCATTTCAACGCCGATGCGATCGCCGAAGCCCTTGATGACCTCGGGATCCCAAGTCATGGCGATCAGGGTGCCGATGGGGAACGCAGTCGCGAACTGGTAGTAGGTCGTGGTGGTCTTCTCGCCCTTGTCGTCGGTGGTCTCGACGTTGTATCTCTGGGTGATACGGACACCGGCAGGGCCGTCGGCCAGGACGGTGTTGGGGATCAGACGGGTCTCGTAGTAGCGAGCGGTGGTCTCACCGGCAGCGCCGCGCACGGAGTTGGACTGCGCGCCGATGATGGGGCTGGAGGAGCCGCCCCAGCCGATGCCCTCGACGATGTAAGCCATCTCTTCGACAGACAGGTCGGCCACGAACTCGGTCATGGTGATCTTGCCGGTGGCAACGTCGCGCAGGGTGTACTTGCCGGCCTCAACGCCCTCGGGACGCTTCAGCTCTTCGATGGTCTCCTTGCCTTCCGCGGCGTCGAAGACCTTGATGGGCTTAACAGTGGGGTTGCCTCTGTTGGTGTTGCCCTTGGTGTATCTGGTGCCCTCAGCCTTGACGTAGTCGCTGCCGGGGTAGACATAAGAGGTGATCTTCTCCTCGTCGAGCGCGGAGGCATGGTTCTCGGTCTCGATCTTGGAGGCGTCGATGGCGATACGCTCGGCTGCCTTGATCTGGTCAGCCTCGCCTTCGTAGGTGATGGGCTTGGCGTCCTTGTTGGACAGGACTTCCATCTCCTCATCCTGAACCATCTGGTTGCTGAGCTGCTCGGTGATCTTGGTCTCATCCAGGGTCAGAACAGCGGCCACAGCGGTGTTTCTGGAGGAGTTGCCCACGCGGATGACGTACTCACCCTTCTCGAGGATGTAGGCAGCCTTTTCCATGCTGTAGGAGGACATTTCGCTGACGGGGAACTTGACGCAAACGCGCTCGGTCTCGCCCTCAGCCAGCTCCTTGGTCTTGACGTAACCGGCAAGCTCCTGATAGGGCTTTTCCAGATCGCCAGCGGGAGCGGAGAAGTAAACCTCGACAACTTCCTTGCCGGCAACCTTGCCGGTGTTGGTGACGGCAGCGGTCACGACGACGTTGTTCTCTTCGATGGCGACGGACTCAGCCTTCACCTCGAAGGTGGTGTAGCTCAGGCCGAAGCCGAAGGGATAGGCAACGTCCTTGCCGAAGGTATCAAAGTAACGGTAGCCGACGTAGATGTCGTCCTTGTAGTACTCGTGGTTGACGTCCTCGTCGTTGGCACCGAAGTACTCAGCGTTGGCATAGTCGGTATAGTTGACGGGCCAGGTGTCGGTCAGCTTGCCGGAGGGGTTCACAGTGCCGTTGAGGACAGCGACAACCGCGTCGCCGCCGCGCATGCCGGCCTGGGACATCAGCAGCAGTGCGTCAAGATCCTTGTTCTCGCGGAAGAACTTGGTGTCCATGACGCCGCCCACGTTCAGCAGGATGACGGTCTTTTCGAACGCAGCGCCGATCTTCTTGATGTTGGCAGCTTCGTTGTCACTCAGCTCATAGTCGAGCTTGCCGGCGGAACGGTCGGCGAACTCGCCGGAGTTGCGGGAGATGACGTAGAACGCAACGTCAGCGCCCTTGGCGGCCTCGATGTATGCATCAATGTCGTCCAGATCGTCCACCGGTTTAGGCGCGCTCATGCCGCCGCTGTGGGGGGCATCGTTCCACTTCTTATCAAAGGCATCCAGGTAGTCGTTGCTGGTCACGGTGTAGCCGGCATTCTTGAAGCCCTGCTCAACGGTGACGATGGCTCTCTGGTTGACGTCGCCGGAGCCGGTGCCGCCCTTAACAGTGTGGCGAACGCCAGCGCCGAACAGCGCAACCTTGCCCTCTTTGGCGATGGGCAGAACGCCGTTGTTTTCCAGAAGGGCCATGCCCTGGGTTGCTGCATAATAGGCAAATTCGGAGCTTTCCTTCTCACGGTCGGTGATCTCGTCAGAGGTCGTGGCCGCGAAGGCGCCGGAGCAGAGGCTGAAGACCATAACGGCAGCCAGAGCCAGCGTGAGAATGCGGGTAAACGTTTTCTTCATGTAGTCTTGCTTCCTTTCTGTGAGCAGCCGGTGTTTTCAAGCCGGCATTGCTTCACTCGATGATTTGTTTGGGTAAACGGTACATCGCTGTGCGGAAATCAAACGCTATTCGAGTATTCCTCCTTTCCATTCGCTGGAAGATGGTTATTTTTAACAAATCCATAAAACCATCTGGATAATATGATAGCACAATTCACAAATTGTGTCAACCTCACATGTGGACTAAAGTTGTATTAATTCAATATTATTTTTCCCTCAATATAGCCTCAAATTTAGTGCCGGATTAAGTGTCGAATTTAGGCTTTCTCCTCCTGGCGCAGCTTTTTCGATTGCGCAAAAAACGCGCGGCAGGCAGTGGAGAATCACTGTCTGCCGCGCGCTGCGCGCAGGGAGTTATTTGCCGGCCAGGGTCTGCTCGATGATGGAGTCCATGATCTCGCGGGTGATGGAGCCGGTGACATAGCCGTAGAGGTTGCCCTCCCGGTCGATCATAAACGTAGTGGGATAGGCGGAGATCGCATAGTCGGAAAGCGACTGTCCTGTGGGATCAAGCAGCACGGGGTAAGTATAGCCGTTTTCCTCTAAAAATGCCTTGACGCCGTCTTCATCCTCTTCCCCGCCGACGCCGGGCGTCGCTACAGCGAGGATTACCACATCGCTGTCCGCCGCAGCACTGTAAGTCTCATAGAGTGCCTGGATATCCGGCATTTCAGCGCGGCAGGGCGGGCACCAGGTGGCCCAGAAGTTGAGGAAAACCACCTTGCCCCGGTAATCGGACAGGGTCTGGAGCTGGCCGTATTGGTCATAGAACGACAGCTCCGGGGCGGGATAGACGTGCTCAGACTCGGGCTCGGTTTCCGTCGCGGGTTCGGTGGTGGGCGGAGGCGTTGGCTCGGCTGTCTCGGTCTGGGTGGTCTCGGGCGCCGCGCCGAGGCGGGATAGATAACCCGTGATGCTGTTCATGGTGCCGGTGATCATCATCAGGCCCATCACGATCAGCAGTACCCCGCCGACCTTGGCAGTCCACTTCACCACGCCCATGTGGCGCGAGAAGAGGCCAAGCAAGCTCGTGGTAAACAAGCCCACTGCCAAAAAGGGCAGCACAAAGCCCAGCGTATAGACCGCAATGAGCAAAAAGCCCTTGGCCCGGGAGGCCGCAGAGGCCGCCATCAGCAGCACCGAGGACAGGGCCGGACCCACGCAGGGCGTCCAGGCGAAGCTGAAGACAAAGCCCATGAGCAGGGCCGTAAGCGGCGACATGGCAAGCTTTTGCAGCGGCAGGCGGAAGCGGGCCTCCCGATCGAGGATCGAGCCGCCGAACAGGCCGAGCTGATACAGGCCGAAGAAAATCACCACCACGCCGCCCACGCGGGCCAGCGTGGTCTGGTGGCGGCCAAGGAAGCTGCCCAGCGCCGTCATGCCAAGGCCCAGGAGGAAAAAGGCGAAGCTCACGCCCAGCACAAAAAAGGCGGTGTTGACCAGCACCTTGCCGCGCGAAAAGCGCCCGCCCTCCCCTTCTGCGGCTGCGCCGCCGGAAAGATAGCCGAAATACAGCGGGATCAAGGGCAGCACGCAGGGAGAAAAGAAGCTAAGAAGGCCCTGCAAAAAGACGGTAAGCGCTGGAATACTGACGGTAAGATCAAATCCCATAGAAGACTACCTATGCCTTTCCGAGATATTCATAGCCTGCGTCCGTCACTGCCCGGGCAAGCGCTTCGTCCGCCACGGGTTGGGTCAGCGCAAGCAGAACGCTCCCCTTTTCATGGCTGGGCTCGGCCTGGGCTACGCCGGGCAGCGCCTCAAGCGCGGTGCGAACTCTGGCCTCGCAGTGGGCGCACATCATGCCTTTCACGCGCAGGGTCACGGTCTCAAGGCCCGCAGCCTCGGCTGCAATGCCGGAGATATCCGCCTGGTTTTTCAGCGGCCTGTCCTTGTCGGCACTGTGCAGGCGGAAGAGGTTCAGCCGCAGCGCGTTTGTCACCACGCAGAAGCTCGACAAGCTCATGGCAGCCGCGCCGAACATGGGGTTGAGTGTCCAGCCGAAGATGGGGATCCACACGCCGGCGGCCAGCGGGATGCCGATGACGTTATAGAAGAAGGCCCAGAACAGGTTTTGATGGATGTTGGTCAGCGTCGCGCGGCTCAGTCGGATGGCCGCGGGCACGTCAAGCAGGCTGCTCTTCATGAGCACGATGTCGGCTGCGTCGATGGCCACGTCCGTGCCGGCGCCGATGGCGATGCCGATATCCGCCTGGGTGAGCGCGGGGGCGTCGTTGATGCCGTCGCCCACCATGAGTACCTTTCCTCTGCCCTGCAGGCGGCGGATGACGCTCTGCTTGCCATCGGGCAGGACCCCGGCGATCACTGCATCCACACCCGCCTGGTCTGCGATGGCCTTGGCGGTACGCTCGTTGTCGCCGGTGAGCATCACCACGCGGATGCCCATATCCCGCAGCTCTTTGACCGCGCGGGCGGAGTCCTCCTTCATCACGTCCGCCACGGCGATGACGCCGAGCAGGTGATCCTCCAGGGCAAAGAGCAGCGGCGTTTTGCCCTGGGAGGCAAGCGCCTCCACCCGCTCACGCAGTTCATCCGCAACGGGAAGCTGCCCGGAGATATAGCTGAAGCTGCCGCCGTAGAGCCGCCGGCCCTCGAGCCTGGCCTCAAGGCCATTGCCGGGCAGGGCGTGGAAGTCTGTGACCTCGCGAAGCACAACGGCATCCTGCTCCGCCCGCTCCACGATGGCACGGGCCAGTGGGTGCTCGCTCTTTTGTTCGAGGGCGTAGGCTGCCTGGAAGAGGATCTGCTCCTCCACCCCGAGGGCAGGGATCAGATCCGTCACCTTGGGCTGGCCCTGGGTGATGGTGCCGGTTTTGTCGAGCGCGACGATCTGCACCTTGCCGGTCTGCTCCAGCGACACGGCGGTTTTAAAGAGGATGCCGTTTTTGGCGCCAAGGCCGTTGCCAACCATGATGGCAACCGGGGTCGCCAGGCCCAGCGCGCACGGGCAGGAGATCACAAGCACCGAGATCCCCCGGGCAAGCGCATAGCTGAATTCCTTGCCGACAAGCAGCCACACGGCGGTAGTCACAAGCGCGATTGCAATGACCGCGGGGACGAAGATGCCGGAGACCTTGTCCGCGATTTTGGCAATGGGCGCCTTGGTCGCGGCAGCGTCGCTGACCATTTTGATGATCTGGCTGAGCGTGGTGTCCTCCCCCACGCGGGTGGCTCTGGCCTTGAGATAGCCGGACTGGTTCACCGTAGCGGCTGAGACCGGATCACCGGGGGCTTTGTCCACGGGGATGCTTTCGCCGGTGAGGGACGCCTCGTTTACGGCGCTTTCCCCCTCAAGCACCACGCCGTCGACCGGGATGCTCTCGCCGGGGCGAACGACAAAGATATCGTCTTTTTGCACCTGCTCGATGGGAACGGTCTGCTCCGCCCCGTCTTTGAGCACCACGGCAGTCTTGGGCGAAAGCTTCATAAGGCTCTTGAGCGCGTCGGTGGTGCGGCCCTTGGAGCGGGCCTCGAGCATTTTACCCACGGTGATGAGCGTGAGGATCATGGCGGCGGACTCAAAGTAGAACTCCATCATATACTGCTCGACCTTGACCAGATCCCCGTCCACCTGGGCGCGGGTCATCACAAAGAGCGCATAGACCGACCAGACAAACGAGGCCATAGAGCCCAAGGCCACAAGCGTATCCATATTCGGCGCGCGGTGGGCAAGGCTTTTGAAGCCGCTGATGAAAAAGCGCTGGTTGATCACCATGACGATGGCCGAGAGCAGAAGCTGCACCAGACCCATGGCGACGTGGTTGCCTTCGAACCAGGCCGGCAGCGGCCAGTGCCACATCATGTGACCCATGGAGAAGTACATCAAAACCGCCAGAAACGCCAGCGAAGCGATCAGCCGCTTTTTGAGCTTGGGGGTTTCATGGTCGGCAAGCGCGTCTTCCTGGGGCGCCTGCGACTTGGTGGCAGTCTTGAGACTTGCGCCGTAGCCCGCCTCCTGCACTGCGCGGATCACGTCCTGGCTGGAGGCAGTCCCCTCTACACCCATGGAATTGGTCAGAAGGCTGACCGCGCAGCTCGTGACGCCAGGGACCTTGTTTACCGCTTGTTCCACCCGGGCCGAGCAGGCAGCGCAGCTCATGCCGGTTACGTTGTATTGTTCCATGCATAGGTTCCTTTCTGTTGTTCTATGCTAACATCATACACTTATTTACCTACTTTGTCAATAGGTAGATCAAGGAAAGCGGCGGCCCCGACCATGCGGACTGCTTGGTCAGTCTGCATAGCAGGGGCCGTGCGGTTAGTCGTTGTAACCGTCGTGGTCGCTGTCACTGGGGTTGCGCATCATATTTTCGCGGACGGTGACGCCGCGGGCAATACGCTGCTTTTCCACCAGATCGGAGATCAGATCCTTCACGTGGCGGGGGTTGCGCACCCGCTTGATGTCAAACTCCGGCGCGCTGCGGTCGGCCGAGCAGCAGTGGATGGTGCCCACACCGTCAATCCGATCAAAGAGGGACCGATTGAGGCTCAGATCCATGATGCGGTAGAGCCGGATCTCGTCCTCGGTCTGCCGCAGGACGCCCCGGGTGATCAGAAGCTTCTCTTCTGTGAGCACATACTTGGTGAAGGACCAGGGCAGGCCGAAGAGGCCCCGCTTGCGGTCGCTCCACAGGATATCGGTGTCGATTTTCTTTGCCATGATCGTGTCGCCTCTCTTTCTGTTATTCTACTGTGACGGATTTGGCCAGATTTCTCGGCTTGTCCACATCGCAGCCCCGCAGCACGGACATATAATACGCAAAGATCTGCAGGGGGATGATGGTCAGGCTCGGCTGGAGCAGCGGATGGGTCACAGGCACCGTAACCACGCTGGATACGGTCTTTTTGATCTCGTCGGCATACTTGATGGTGGTCACGCCGAAGACGTCGGCGCCGCGCGCCTTGACCTCTTTGACGTTGGACATGGTCTTGTCAAAGAGCTTGTCTACCGTAGCCACGGCAACGACGAGCGTTCCCTCTTCGATCAGGGAGATGGGACCGTGCTTGAGCTCGCCCGCGGCATAGGCCTCGGAGTGGATATAGGCGATCTCCTTGAGCTTGAGGCTGCCCTCGAGACAGATGCCGGAGTCTACATTGCGGCCGATGAAGAACGCATCGTGCACATTATAATACTGCTCGGCGTAGTAGCGGATCTTCTGGATGTTTTCATCGGTCAGGCACAGCTCAATCTTTTGGTCGAGGGTGAGAAGCTCCTGCACGATGGCGTCGTACTCCGCCTTGGGCATGGTGCCAAGCAGCCGGGAGATATACAGCGCCAGCAGATACACCACCGAAAGCTGGGTGGAGAAGGCCTTTGTGGTGGCAACGGCGATCTCGGGTCCGGCCCAGGTGTAGATCACGTCGTCGGCCTCTTTGGCAATAGCGGAGCCGACCACGTTGACGATGGCAAGCGTTCTGGCGCCGCGGTGCTTGGCCTCGATGAGCGCAGCCTTGGTGTCGGCGGTCTCGCCGGACTGGCTGATGATGAGGACCAGGGTGTCCTCGCCCAGCACAGGCTCGGAGTAGCGGAACTCAGACGCCAGGATCGGCTCGACCGGGATGCGGCAGGTCTTTTCGAGGATGTATTTGCCAAGGCAGCCCACATAGTAGGCGGAGCCGCAGGCCACCACATAAATCCGCTTGAGGCCGCGCAGGTATTCCTCGGTGAGCTTGATGTCGTCTAAGACCACCTCGCCGTTTTTCAGGCGGGGCGAGAGCGTGCCCTTGATGGCGGTGGGCTGCTCGTGGATCTCCTTGAGCATAAAGTGGTCATAGCCGCACTTTTCGGCGGCGGAGATGTCCCAATTGATGTGCTCGGGGATCTTTTCCACCACGTCGCCGAAGCTGTCGTAGAACACGGCCTTGTCCTTGGTGCAAACCACCATGTCGCCGTCGTTGAGATAGACCACGTCGCGGGTGTACTTCAAAATGGCGGGCACGTCGGAGGCAATGAAGTTTTCATGCTCGCCGAAGCCGAAGATCAGCGGGCTCTCATTTTTGACCGCGATGAGGGTGTCGGGCATGTCGGCACACAGGATGCCCAGCGCGTAGCTGCCCTCGAGCTGAGACACCGCGCGGCGCACGGCGCGGGGGAAGTCATGCAGACGGTCGTAATACAGCTCGATGAGGTTTGCGACCACCTCGGTGTCGGTCTCGGAGCGGAACTTTTTGCCCTTTTTGGTCAGCCGCTCTTTGAGCTTGAGATAGTTTTCAATGATGCCGTTGTGCACCACTGCGATTTTGCCTGCGTCGGCCATATGCGGATGGCTGTTGACGTCTGAGGGGGCGCCGTGGGTGGCCCAGCGGGTATGGCCGATGCCGATGGTGCCCGCGATGGCGCGGCCGCCGTCGATGATGCCGCTTAAGTTGGCCAGTCTGCCCTTGGCCTTGGCCACGACGAGCTGATTGCCGGACATGACGCACACGCCGGCGGAGTCATAGCCGCGATACTCGAGTTTTTCCAGCCCATCGAGCAGAATGGGCGCTGCTTGCTGATTGCCTAAATAACCGACAATTCCACACATAGTTTTGTTTCCTCCTACCCGAAACGGGTAATGTTTGGTTCAGTATGAGATACGGCGCAGGGGCGCGGCCCCAGGCCGAAGGTCTTTGTTTTATGGTTCAGACGAATTTGACGGGCTTTGGTTCCAAAAAGACATCTGCGCCGGACGAAGCGCCGAAAGGGAGAACAGCTCTGCGCTGTCCACCTCGGTGGCGCCAAGGCGGGCAAGGCCGGCAAGCCCCGGCGTATCGCCCCGGCGAACGTAGACCGGGCTGTAGCCGCGGCGGAGGTTTTCCTCGGTGCCGCGCCAGGTGCCGCCCTGCGCAAGCTCGGCGTCAGCGACCAGGGTGAGGTCGCCCAGCGCGTGGATCAGGCGGTTGCGCCCCAGGGCCCGCTGCGTTGAAAACGGCAGGTGCCAGGCGCCCTCTGACAGATACAAGAGCTTTCGCCCGCGAAGCTCGTGCCCGTCCATCGCGTCAGCCAGCACGGAGGCGACGCTGCCGCCGCCAAGCAGGGCGGCGCGCTGGGCCGTCTGGTCTGCGCCCCGGGCATTGCCGGAGACCAGGGTCCTGCCCTCAGCTGCGGCCAGGTCGCCCACAAGGCGGGAAAAGCGCCGGCCCTCCTCGCTCAGATTGCGGCTGCCGACCAGCGCGACCGTCGGCGCTTGCAGCACGGACAGATCGCCCTTGTAAAACAGCACCGGAGGCGCATTGGTCCCCAGGCGCTGCGCAAGCTGCCTGGGATAGCCCGCAGAACGAATGGTAAGCCCCCGGATCCCCCGCTCTTCGGCAAGGGCAAGGTATTCCTCCACCTGCACGCGGCGCGAGAGCAGCGCACAGATCCGCTCGGCCCCCTCGCGGTCGTAGCCAAGGCCGCGGATATCCTGGGGCGTGAGCTCCCGGTCGGGGTCCCAGCCGGGGCCGACCTGCTGCACCCGCAGCCTGAGCTGCCTGAGCTGGGGCAGCGTCATGGGCCGCAGGCCGTCGGACAGATCGCAGCACAGGGCGTAGAAGCCAAGCTCCGGGCCTGTCATTTGTAGCGCTTTTTGATCACCGGCTTTTTGACCTCCACAGGAACAAGGCCGGTCTCGGTGAGGGCCATGGGCTGGATGGTGAAGTGGGAGTATTTTGCGATCTCATCGAGCTTGGCCTGCTCGGGGAAGTTGCCGATGATGGCGTAGGACACGCCCTTTTTCTTCGCGCGGCCGGTGCGGCCGATGCGGTGGATATAGTATTCGTTTTCCTCGGGCACGTCGTAGTTGATGACGCAGTCCACATCGTCCACGTCGATGCCGCGGGAGGCGACGTCGGTGGCGATGAGCACCGGAAGCTCGCCCCGGCGGAAGGTCTGCATGGTCTTCTCGCGCACATTCTGCGAGATGTTGCCGTGGATGCAGTCCGCCTTGACCCCGGCGCGGACCAGATCGTCGCACAGGCGCTGGCACATGATCTTGGTGTTGCAAAAGACGATGACCCGCTCAAACCCGCCCAGACGCAGAAGCTGCAAAACAGCGTTTTCTTTATCCAGGGCGGACACGGTCAGAGAATACTGGTCGATATCCGGCTTGTTCTCGGCGTCGGCGGGGACGGTGATCTCCACCTCGTCGCGCTGGTACATCCAGGAGACCGTCATGACCTCCTGCGAGATTGTGGCCGAGAACAGGCCCATATTCTTGCGGTTTTTGATTTTTTCAATGATCTTGGTGACGTCCTTGAAAAAACCCATGTCCAGCATCCGGTCGGCTTCGTCCAAAATCACGGTCTGGATCTGGTCAAAGCGCAGGGTGTGACGGTTGTAGTGGTCCATCAGGCGGCCGGGGGTGGCCACCACGATCTGGGGCTTTTTCTTGAGCTGACGGATCTGGGCGTCGATCTTCTGGCCGCCGTAGACCACGGCGACACGGATGTTTTTGTAGTAGGCCAAAAGGCCGCGCAGCTCGTCGCCGATCTGAATGGCAAGCTCGCGCGTGGGGGCCAGAATGAGGCCCTGAAGCGCCTCGCTCTCGGCGTCGATGTGGCAGATCATGGGAATGCCGAAGGCAAAGGTCTTGCCCGTGCCCGTGGGGGCCTTGGCGATGACGTCTTTCCACGCCATCAAGGGCGGGATGGCCTCGGCCTGGACCCGGGTGGGGTAGCCGTAGCCCTTTTGATCCAGGGCGGCCAGCAGCGCTTCCGGCAGGCCAAGATCCTGGAAGGTAAGTTCTTTCTCCATATACAGACGTTTCCTTTTACGCTATGTTAACTGGATTAGTATACCACAAACAAACGCAAAAGGCAACCGGAAGATGGGACTTTCTTGAGAAAAAAGGGCACGGCAGCCCCATTCTTTCGTTGATTTCACAGAAAAAGTGTGGTACAATGGATAAAAATGGAGAAATGCGGATCCTGAGGTGATGGCTATGAGCTTTACTTACATTCGTTTCCTGTTCTTCCTGGTGGGGCTGTTGGCGCTCTACAGCTTCTCCCCGGCAGGGCTCAGGCGCTACGTGCTCGTTTTGGGCAGCCTGGTATTCTGCTTTGTCGGCTCCTTCTGGGGTGGCGTGGCGGCCTTGTGCTTCACCGCGGTCAACTTTGGCCTGGGCGGGCTGATCGCCAACACCAGAAAGGCGCGGCTGGTGCTGATTTTGGGCATCGTGGCCAACGTGGTGTCGCTGTACCTCTTCAAGCTCTCGGGCAGGCCGGTCATCGGGCTGAGTTTTTTGGTCCTGACCTGCATCGGTTATCTGGTCGACGTGTCCAGAGGCGAGATCGAGGCCGAGTCCAGCCTGGTCCGCTTTGCGGGCTTTGCCGCCTTCTTCCCCAAATACGGCATGGGCCCTCTGGTGCATTACAGCGAGCTGGCAGAGCAGCTTGACAAGCCCAACTTACGGGTCGAATATTTGCAGGAGGGTCTGTCCTCGTTCGTGCTGGGCTTTGTGATCAAGGTGCTCTCAGCCGACCGGCTGTGGAAGCTCTGGACCACGGTCAGCGCCGTGGATCCGGCAAGGCTCACCTTCCTTCTGAGCTGGACCAGCCTGTTCAGCTTCGGGCTGAGCCTGTATCTGCAGTGGCAGAGCTACTCGCTCATGGCCGTGGGGCTTGCAAGGCTGTTTGGCATTCAGCTTCCGGGCAATATGAACTATCCCTACCTTGCCCGCGGCATCCGCGATTTCTTCCGGCGCTGGCACACCACCTTCTACCGCTGGATGCAGGACTACGTCTATCAGCCGCTTGGCGGCAACCGCGGCGGGATGCCGCGCACCGTGATCAACGTGGTTTTGGTGTGCCTGCTTGCCGGGCTTTGGCACGGCGCGCACTGGAACTACGTCGTGTGGGCTCTGTTCATCGCCGGGTGGATGCTCTTTGAGCGCTACTGGCTGGGCAAGCGGCTGCACCGGATGCGCATCGTTCCCCATCTGTACGTGCTTTTGGTGATCACGCTGTCGTGGCTTTTGTTCGCCTTCCACGACTTCGGCGCAATGGGCCGGTTCTTTGTGCGGCTGATCCCGTTTATGAGCAAGAAGGCCGTGAACATGACCTTCAAAACCACCTTCCTTCCCTATCTGCCCTCGTTCCTGGCGGGTATTTTGTGCCTCTTCCCGCTGCCGGAAAACCTGGTGCGCCAGCGCAACCGGAGCTGGGTGGTGTCGGTGCTGCTGTCGGCTTTGTTCTTCTGGGCGGTGTATCTGCTGATCATGGGAGGCGGCACGTCCTTCCTGTATCTCAATTTGTAAGGAGGCGCGATCATGGAACCGAAAAAACAGCCTCAGGATCTGAGATCCTTCCTCTTGTCCGTGCCCATGCTCACAAGCCTTGTGGCGTTGGGTCTGGTTTTCCTCATCGGCATGAGCGTCTATGCCTTTGTCCGGCCAAAGCCCAAAGCGCCTGCCGCGCCGGTGTCTGACGCCGCGCAGACTGCGCCGGACGAAACTGCCGACTCTGGCGCCGAGGCCCAGACCGATGAGGCGCAGACGCAGCAGACTGAGCCTGCCGCATCCAACCCTGCGCCGTCCGACTCCGGCGCGAACGCAGACAGTCAGGAACCCGCGCCGTCCGACTCCGGCACCGAGCTGGATACCGGCGAGAGCGAGGCCGTACCCGGCGAGTCTGACACGACCGCCGAGTCTGAAGCCCCTACGATCTGACGCAAAAACCGGGACCGCCGCCAAGGCTTGGCAGCGGTCCCGGTTTTGCAGTGTTTGCAGCCTGCCGCAAGCAGGGAAAACGGCGTCAAAGAACCCCCGGCGAAATCCGCCGGGGGCCTTTGAGAAAAGAAGAGAAGAAATGAAAAGTACAGCGGCTTTGGTCGCTTCGACTTACGGTTATATCTTACGGGATAAATATGAAAAAGTTGTGAATGACTTGAAAACAGATGTTAAACAAATCGTGAACGTTAGGCCGTTTTTGTTCACAAACACAGTATTCGCGGCGCGCAGGCGGTTTTCCCCGGAAAGAGCAGGGAAAACCGTACTTTTTTCGACAAATTCTGCAAATTCTTTTTTGCAGGGGCTTTTCTTTTGATCCCGGCCATGGTAGAATAGGCGAGGTCCGCGCCTGTGGCTGCCCAATGGCTGCAGCGTGCGGAGCACATTGGAACAAACGCGGCAGACGTCCACCTCTGCGTCTGCCTTCCCTGCGGAAAGGAGGGATATTTTGCGAAACCTGCTGCACTATCTTTCGCCGCACCGGTGGCGGATCCTGGCGGCCACGCTGCTCATGGCCGTGAGCGCGGTGTGCGAGCTGCTGCTGCCCAACCTCATGTCCCAGGTCCTGGACAAGGGCCTGTATGGGGCGGCGGAGGCCGACACCTTGCCTGTGATCCTGGCGCTCGGCTGGAGGATGCTGGTTTTGGCGCTTGTGAGTCTGGCGGCGGTGCTGCTTGGCTACCGCCTGGTCTTTCAGGTCACAAGCGGCTTTACCCGCTCGCTTCGCTCGGACCTGTTTGCCAAGGTCCACACCATGACCTTTGAAGAGCTGGGCCGCATCGGCGTGTCCAACCTGGTCACGCGCTCGACCCACGACGTGGGCAACCTCAACTGGATCGTCTCCATGTTCTGCGGCAGCGCCTTGATCATCCCGCTGATGTTTTTGGGCGGGGTGGTCATGTGTCTGCGCAAGGACACGGGCCTGTCCTTGATCATTCTGGTGATGGTCCCGCTGGTCTTCGGCGGCGTTTTGCTGCTCAGCCGGAAGATCACCGGCCTGTGGGAATTGTCTGACGACTACTGTGACAAGCAGAATGCTCTGGTGCGCGAGCGGATCCGGGGTATCCGCGTGATCCGGGCCTTTGACCGGGAGCAGTCCGCCCACGAGGGCATCACCCGCGCAACCCGCATCATGGCGGACAACATCATCCGTGCCAACGTCTCGATGTCTCTGATTGACCCCGCCATCACGCTTTTGCTCAACACCGCCGCGCTGTTGGTGGTATACGTGGGCGGAGTGCGGCTTGAGCGGGGCAGCGGCCTGACGGCAGGCGACGTGTTCGCCGTGCTGCAATACCTTGCGATCATCCTCTCGGCGCTGGTTTCCGCGTCGTTCTCGATCGTGATGCTGCCGCATGCGCGCGTGGCGGCAAGGCGTCTTGACCAGGTGCTGCAGGCCGAGAGCACCGCAGACGCCATTCCCTTTGAGGGGCTGCGCTTTTCCGGCGGCATCACGCTGGAGGACGTGAGCTTCTGCTACCCCGGCTCAGAGCAGCCCGCGGTGTCGCACGTCAGCGTGCAAATCCGTCCGGGCGACAAAATCTCCATCATCGGCGGAACCGGCGCGGGCAAATCCACCCTGGCCGCCATGCTTCTGGCCTACTATACCCCGACGCAGGGCCGGATCCTCTTTGACGGCCGCGACGCTAAGACCATCAGCCGCAAGGACGTGCGCGCCAACATCAGCGCCGCCCCGCAAAAATCGCAGGTCTACTCCGGCACGCTCGAGCGCAACCTGCGCATGGGCAGGCCGGACGCGACGCAAGCGGAGCTTTTGCAGGCGCTCGACATTGCGCAGCTTTCGGAGTTTGTGGACGAGCATGGGCTTGACTACAAGCTTGAGCAGTCCGGCGCCAACCTCTCCGGCGGGCAGAAGCAGCGCCTTGCCATCGCCCGGGCCATTTTGAAGCAGGCGCCGATCTATCTGTTTGACGACAGCTTTTCCGCCCTGGATTTTCTCACCGAGGCGAAGCTGCGCAATCTTTTGGGCGAGAAGATCGCCGGGTGCACCCAGATCGTCATCACCCAGCGGGTGGTTTCGGCCATGCGCGCAGACTGCATTTTGGTTATGGACCGGGGCCGTCTGATCGACGCAGGCCGGCACGAGGAGCTGCTTGCGCGCTGCCCCCTGTATCGGGAGATCTACGACTCCCAGACGGGAGGTGTGCACGGATGAAAAAGCATCTGACCCTCGACCCCATCATCCGGCGCTTGGTTGCCTCCACGCGGCCGATCTGCCGGTATCTGCTCTTATCCGCCGCCTTGAGTCTGATCCTCATTGCCTGCGCGGTGGCAGCGCCGAAGCTGCTGGGCGCGCAGGTGGACAAGCTCTATGCCTACGATGGCGCGGCCGGGCTTGCAGCAAGCCTCACGCCGGGGCTTCTGATCCTTGGCGGGATCTATGCGGCGCAGTCCGCAGCCCGCTATGCAAACAGCTATCTGCTCAACCATGCGGTGAGCCGCTATTACTCGGCGGATCTTCGCATCCGCATCTCGGAAAAGCTCGCGCGTCTGCCCATCTCCTACCTGGACAAGACCCCGGCCGGGGATATCCTGGACCGGATGCAGGAGGACGTTTCCACCATGGGCTCGACCGTGCACACCATTGTGGAGGTGCTGATCACCGGGTTTTTGCAGCTTTTGATCATCTCGCTGTTCCTGTTTTTCACCGACTGGCGGCTGGCCCTGGTGGTGGTGCTGCTGGCGCCGGCCTCGATGCTGCTATCCGGCAGGCTGGCAACACTGGGCGAAAAGCACTGGCAGACGCTGTTTGAGCAGGGCGGCGAGCTCTACGCCGTCACGGAGGAGTGCTACACCAACTTTGCCGTGACCAAGGCCTTCAACCAGGAGGCCGCCATGCAGCAGCGCTATGACGCGCTCAACACCGCGCACCAGAAAACCAGCGCAAGGGCAAACTTCCTGTCCTCTATTGTGCAGCCGGCCATCGTGTTTGTGGACGCGCTGGCGTATATCGCCATCGCCCTTTTGGGCGGCTGGCTGATCCTGTGCCGGGGCATGGCCGTGGGCACGGTGGTGACGGTGATCCTCTACGTGCGGCAGTTCTCGTCTCCGCTTGAGCGCATCGCCTTCACCTTCGGCGAGCTGCAGCAGACCAAGGCCGCGGCAAAGCGTGTGTTCGATCTGCTGGATCTGCCCGAGGAGCCGCAGGGCAAGGCTGTGCCCGCCGGCCCCGTGCGCGGCGAGGTGCGTTTTTCGCACGTGGATTTCTCCTATACGCCGGACAAGCCGCTGATCCGGGATCTGGATCTCACGATCCGGCCGGGGCAGAACGTGGCGATCGTCGGCCCCACAGGGGCGGGCAAGACCACCATCGTCAATCTTTTGATGCGGTTCTACGATCCGGACGCGGGCTCTATTCTGATCGACGGCGAGGACGTCGCAGCGCTCTCGCGCGCGTCGGTGCGCGGGATGTTCGGCATGGTCTTGCAGGATACCTGGCTCTTCCGCGGCACCGTGGCGGAAAACGTGGCCTACGGCAAGCCGGAGGCCACGCGCGAGGAGATCATCCGCGCCTGTGACCGCGTCTACTGCGACCACTTTATCCGCACGCTGCCGCAGGGCTATGACACCGTGATCAGCGAAGACAGCACCGCCCTGTCAGCAGGGCAAAAGCAGCTTCTCACCATTGCCAGGGCCCTGCTTGCAGACCGGCAGCTTCTAATTTTGGACGAGGCCACCTCCAACGTGGACACGCGCACGGAGATCTACATCCAAAAGGCCATGGACAAGCTCATGAAGGGCCGCACCTGCTTTGTCATCGCGCACCGCCTGTCCACGATCATGGGCGCAGACCGCATTTTGGTGGTCCGCGACGGACAGATTGTGGGGTTCGGCACCCACCGAGAGCTTTTGGACAAGGGCGGGTTCTACCACACGCTGTATTACAGCCAGTACGAGATCCGCTAAACCGGTACTTCCTCCTCCGCCGTCAGCGCCTGTGCGCTGACGGCGGAGATTTCATAGGCGGTGCGTTCCATGGCGGTGCCGTCGTCCAGCAGCTTGGTGTATACCCGGCTTTGCAGCCTGCCCTCCAGGCAGAGCTTGCTGCCAACGCCCAACTGCGAGACCTGGCGGGCCGTTCGCCCCCAGAAGATGCAAGGCAGATAGTCCGTGCGGTGATAGGGGCGGTTGACCGCGAGCATCCCGTCGCAGATCTCGCGGCCAAGGGGCGTGCGGCGGAAGACGGGCGCACGGCACAGCGCCCCGGTGAGCCGGACGCGGTTGTCCGGCTGCTCGTCGGTGAGCGTAAGCGTCTCGGCATACACTGAGATCACAAGCTTTCGGCGCAGCGTCGCGCGCTGGTTGAACGAGCGGATCTGCCCGCTCACGGCGACCCGCTCGCCCCAGCTCACGTCCGCCTGCTCCAAAAGCTCCCAGGAGGCCAAAACCGGCAGCGTGTCTACCGTGCCGGACAGGCGCTCTACCTCGAGCAAAAAGCGGTAAAAGCGGCGGCCGTGGTTTTCGTGCGAGAAGCTCGGCGCCGAGGCCATGGTGCCGCACAGGTCGATATGATTGATCATAGGTTCCATTGGTCCACCTCATCGTCTTGATATACCCAAGCTTATTCGGGGGCCATGGATAATAGACGCAAAAATGCCCGCAGGGCCGCGATCATCGCATCGCAGCCCTGCGGGCTTTGTTTTCGGATCATCCGATCATGATCTGCAGGATCTCCTCCTCGGTCTGGCGCATGCCCTCCCGGGCAAGGGCGCTGACCGCGTCGATGGTATTCTCCACGCCCTTGATGACAATGCCGTCGCCGCTGATGAATTCGCTGTCGTGCATGTTCATCTGCATGCCCAGAAGCCCCGCCTCCACCGCCGAGGCGATCTTGGCGGCGCAGGAGGACTTGGCCCCGTCGCAGATCATGCCGGAGTTGATGGCAAGCGCGTTGACCACGGTGTGCGCAATCTCCTCATAGCCGCCGCCGTAGAGATAGGAGATCCCCGCCCCGGCCCCCGCTCCGGCGCTGGTGGCGCCGCAGTAGGCAGACAGGCTGCCGATCCCGGTTTTGAGCCGGATCGTGACCAGGTTTGACACCAGAAGCGCGCGGTAGAGGCGCTCACGGCTCACGCCCAGCTCCTGGGCATAGACCCAAACAGGCAAAGAGGCCGTAAGCCCCTGGTTGCCGCTGCCGGAGTTGATGATAACCGGCTTTTCGCAGCCGTTCATCCTGGCGTCGGA
This sequence comes from uncultured Eubacteriales bacterium, assembly GCA_900316335.1. GTDB lineage: Bacteria > Bacillota > Clostridia > Oscillospirales > Oscillospiraceae > JAFRPC01. Next base: position 19,158 of record ONCN01000005.1, read on the forward strand.
GCCGGCTGCGGCCCAGGCCTTGGCCCGGTTTTGAACGCTGGCGCCGTAGGAGCGGAGCAGGATCCTGCCGATGCCGGCCCCGTATTTGCCCGTCAGCCCCTCTTTGGCGATGGCGGTGTTGTACTCGATCTGCCGGTCAAGCAGGGGGATGAGCGGGGTGAGATCCGCTTCGTCTGCAAAGGTCACGATCTCGCGGATGGATAGCTCGGCATATTCCTTCGGGAGATGCGGCTTTTCCTCTGCCCAGGGCTTGGAAAGCAGGATCTCGTCCCCGCGCCGCAGCTCCACCACATTGGTGTGCTCGCCCAAAATGCGCACAAAGGCGCTCTGCCCCTGGCCATAGAGCGTAACCTGGATGTCAAAGGGGTCGCGGGTCCCGGCGCGGGTCACGGTGACCTCGGTACGGTCGAGGAAGCGATCAAGCGCGGCAAGGTCAGCGTCGGTTGCGCCCGACAAGACTTCCAGCTTCCCATCCGGGTTGCCGAAGACCACCCCGGCGCTCACAGCCGTGGCAAGTCCCTTGCGCCCGCCGGTATGCGGGACGATGACGCTTTTGACGTTTTTGATGATGTTGCCGCTCACGGCAAGCAGGATCCGGTCGGGGCTTGCGCCGAGGATCCGCCGGGCAAGCGCCCCGGCGTAGGCCACGGCGATGGGCTCGGTGCAGCCCATCGCGGGCACCAGCTCCCGCGCCAGAACGTCACAATACAGCCTTTGCCTTTCGGGGTCCATCGTGTCCACCTCCTGTAACGATAGAAAAGCGGCGGGTATGCAGGGCATATCCGCCGCCAAAGCAGTCTGTCAGGCCAGAGCCTTCTCCAGCCGCGCACGAATGGCGGCAAGGAAGCCGTCGGTATCCACAGCCTGGGGCTTGGGATCCATCAGAAGGGCCAGATCGCCCGTGACGACGCCGGCTTGAATGGTATCCATGGTTGCCTTTTCGAGCGCGGCGCCAAAGGCAGTGAGCGCTTCGTTGCCGTCCAGCTCGCCCCGCTTTTTGAGCGCGCCCGTCCAGGCAAAGAGGGTGGCCACGGGGTTGGTGGAGGTCTTTTCGCCCTTGAGGTGGCGATAGTAGTGCCTAGTCACGGTGCCATGGGCGGCCTCGTACTCAAAGCAGCCGTCGGCGCTCACCAGGACGCTGGTCATCATGGCAAGCGAGCCGAAGGCGGAGGAGATCATGTCGCTCATGACGTCGCCGTCGTAGTTCTTCAGCGCCCAGATCATGCCGCCGTGAGAGCGGACCACGCGCGCGACCGCGTCGTCGATGAGGGTGTAGAAATAGGTGATGCCCAGCGCTTCAAAGCGGGCCTTGTACTCGGTGTCGTAAAGCTCCTGGAAGGTCTTTTTGAACAGGCCGTCGTACTTCTTCATGATGGTGTCCTTGGCAGAGAACCAGAGATCCTTCTTCTCGCTCAGGGCGTATTCAAAGCAGGAGCGGGCGAAGTTGCGGATGGAGCTGTCTTTGTTGAAGCAGCCCTGCAGCACGCCGGTGCCCTCAAAATCATAGATGGTCTGACGCAGGATCTCGCCGTCCACGCCGGTGAAAACCAGCTCGGCCTTGCCGGGCTCGTCGATGCGGAACTCGGTGTCTTTATACAGATCGCCGTAGCTGTGGCGCGCCACGGTGATGGGCTGCGTCCAGCTTGGAATATAGCTGTGGATGCCGGGACAGACGATGGGGGTGCGGAAAACGGTGCCGTCGAGAATGGCACGGATGGTGCCGTTGGGGCTGCGCCACATCTTTTTGAGGTGGTATTCCTCCATGCGCTGGTCGTTGGGCGTGATGGTGGCGCACTTGACGCCAACCTTCAGGCGCTTGATCGCCTCCGCCGCCTGGACGGTGACCTGGTCGTCGGTGCGGTCGCGGTTTTCCAGGCCCAGGTCGTAGTATTCAGTGTTGAGCTCTACGAAAGGAACAATCAGTTCCTGCTTGATCTTCGCCCAAAGGATCCGGGTCATTTCGTCGCCGTCCATCTCTACGATGGGGGTCTGCATTTTGATTTTCAGCATCAAAAATACTCCTTCTGCCCTATTCAGTCGATGTCGGAAGCGTCCCGTCCGGGGCCTTCCCAAGACAGTATAACAGGAAACCTCCCCGGGCGCAAGCGACAAATGCAGACAATTTTAGAGGGAAGAAATTAGCCAGGTTGCACAAAATTACATTTTTATAACAGGATTATTGTTGTTTCTTTCACGCAAGAAGGCCATTTGCGGTTATTTATTCTTTTTTTGCCGCAGCGGGCCGGGGCGCGCAGGGCTTGCGTCTCAGGCAGAGGCAGACGCCGCGTCCGTCTCCCCTTCCAGCAGCCAGACAAAGCCTGCGGCGGTGCGGCGCTCGCTGTCTTGAAAATGGTTGCCGGGATTCCAGACAAGGGTGTGCGCCAGGCAGCCCGGATCCGCTGCAAGAAGCGCGTCCTGGCGGCGCAGGTTCTCCCCGACGGCTGCCATGACCGGGTTTTTGGTGCGCGCCTCCCGGTCGCCCAGGCTGAGGTAGACCCGCCGGGTCTGTATGTGCCGCGCTTGGGCATAAGCCCGCCAGCCGGGAAACCACACCGATGGCGACACCGCCGCCACGCCGTCAAACAGCCGCGTTTCATAGGCGGCCCAGAGCGCAAACAGGCCCGCCAGAGAATAGCCGCCCAAGTAGCGCCGCGCGGCGTTTGGAACCGCATGCTCCACCGCCGGCAGCGCTTGCTGCAAGGCATCGAGCGTCTTTTGCGCCTCGCCTGCAAAGCTCTGCTTGCCGAAGACCGGCGGCGCGGGCCAGGGGGAGAGCGCGCCGTTCCAGTCAGCAATCTCTATGGCAGCCAGGGCAAAGGGGCGGTCTGTCCCCTGCCGGATCAGCGCTGCGATCTGCTCGGCGCCCTCCAGCTCCCGCGCGTCCATGGGCTGGAGCAGAAGACTTTGCGCCTTAGGGTCGCCAAACAGCGTTAGCTGCAAAGAATCGGTCCGGATGATGGATTTCACGGTCAAGCCTCCCTCAGATCACAAGTTCATACAGCCCATCCACACAAATCCCGCCTTCTTGCGCCGCATCCAGCACCTGTGCGCGCGCATCGGGCGGCGCGCTCCACGCCATACCGCAGCCTGCGGTGATGCTGGTGGGCACCGGGATCAGCCGCCCCGGTATGCCCCGCGCAAGGCAGATCTGCTCCATGGCCATGGCTGCCATCGTGGTTGGAAAGGTGAGGATCAGCCGAAGCTGCTTCGGCCGCATCAGGGCTTGACGACCCGCCCGGCCTTGGTGAGCGTTTCGACGATGGCGTACATATTCGTCACGCCGCCGACGGCCAGCCGCTCGGTCAGACCGTAATAGTTCAGGCAGGCGCCGCAGGTCAAAATCTGCACGCCCTGGGCCTCCATGCTTTTGAGATCCTCCAAGGACAAGGAGCCTTGGGTGGTCAGCTTTGCACCGCCGTTGTAAAACAGGATCGTGGCGGGCAGCTCCTCCTGCTGGGAGAGCGCATAGAGAAACCCCTTCATCAAGGTCCGGCCCAGCTCCTCGCTGCCGTGGCCCATGGCGTCAGAGGTGACGGCAACCACCAGGTCGCCCCGGCGGTCCGGCTGGCAGGCCGGCGCTTCAGGCTGGGAGGCCTCGGTGGCTTTTTCGGCATCAAGATAGAGGACGAAATGGTTTTCTTCCAGCTTTTCGCTGCGCACGGGGATCTGCTTGTTTGCAGCAAGGCGCGTCACGTTCTGCACGGCGGTCTCGTTGTCCACATGGACCTCCACGCAGGCGGGGCCGGTCAAGGCCTGCAAAGCCTTCAACGTTTTGACCACCGGGATCGGGCACTGCTCGCCCAGGGCATTGACAAGGATCTGTTCCATTGGTGTACCTCCTTGGAAATCGGTTCAATCCGGGGCCGCAAAGCAGCTCCTTTTTCAGTATAGTCCTTTTTTTAGGCCGGGTCAAGTGCTTTCTGTGCGCCGGAAGCTGCAAAACCGCCCCGGAAACAGGCTTGTTTCCGGGGCGGTCGGCAGTGTTTTCGGCGCGGGTCACTCGTCAAGGTTGGTCGCATCGCCAAGGCCGGAGAAGGTCACAGAGCTGACGGTGAGATCCTTGAATTCCGCATAGAAATCAAAGTCGTCGGTGTTTTCCATCGGCTCGCCGTCGTAGTCGAAGCAGACGGTGTAGGAAAACGGGCCATGGTACAGGCCGGTTTCCATATCCTCAAGGTTGTAATAGTAGTAGGACCAGCCGTCGTCAAACAGCTCCTGCCCGGTCTTCCCGACCAGCTTGTCCAGCTCCTCCTGCGAAGGTATCTGCTCGCTAAGATTTTCCACGCGTTCGACTGCAACCGGGCCGAGCAGGGCCTGGATCTTCTGCTCTTGGTCCTCACCGTATTCGATGTCCCACAGCTCCTTCGACACGTCGCTCTCAAGCTGCGCGACCGCGCGATAATACACGCCGTTTACCTGAAAGACATAGACGTATTTGGTTTCGGAGTAGCCCTCCTGCGTTTCGCCGTCTGCGGACACGGCATAGACGTCTGCCAGCGTTTTGAGCGAGGCAGCAAAGCCCGATGGGGCGCTCTGCCCCGCGCCAGACGGCTCGGTTTTGGTACAGGCCGTCAGCGCCATCAAAACAGCGACCAGCGCCAGACCCAGTGCAAGGGTTTTTTTCATGGTATTCCCCTTTCATAGTTTTACATCTGACACACGCCTGCAAAGCGGCGCGTGAATACACAACAATTCGAACCGGCGGCCCTGTGAACCCCATTGGTCCTTGCGCCGTATCAGGACGTCCCCTGCGGCGCTTTCCAGTCCATAGAATACACGATTTTCCCGGAAAAATCAAGAGATTTCAGCACGTTTGTGAAATCACGCACGATGAGCAGGAAAACGTCAGAGACACAGGCAGCAGGCAGTGGGAGACGGTTCTCTGTAAATCCCCTGTGTTACGCATCGTAAACCCGAATGATCTCCTCGGCGACGGCGCGGCGGGAGACACAGCGGTCCATGGCCTGCTTTTCCAGATAGCGGTGGGCGTCGGCCTCCGTCATCCCAAGCTGCCCGATCAGCAGCCATTTGGCGCGGTTGACGATGCGGATCTCCTGCATTTTCTCCTCCAGGCTCTGGGTCTTCTGCTCCAGACGATGCAGGCGCTGCCGGGCTGCAAACATCCAGTGGAGCGCGGTCTCCAGCGTCTGGGGCGTGGTGGGCTTTTCGAGGGTGAAAACGCCCTGCTCCTCCGCCCGGCTCTGCAGCAGCTTGAACGCCTGGGCGCGCAGAAGCAGCAGACAGACGGTCTGTCGGCCGGCGCAGAGCTCTGCGGCCAGATCCATCCCCTGCCCGTCGGGCAAAGGCGCGTTGAGCAGCACCAGATCGTAGCTCTGATCCAAGGCCGCGCGCTTTGCAGCGTTCACCGAAGGGACGACACGGATGGGATCACAATATGGCTTGCACAGGCTGAGGACCGTTTCGTTGAACCGCTCCGAGCAGGAGACCAGCAGCAGACTGTAGCATTGACTTGGAAAGAGCACCGCGTCACCCCCCTTTTCTGCGTTCTCCATCTCAGAGGCAATAGCTGTCGATCAAGGCCCGGGGCAAATGGGCCTTCAAGAAGTCGCTGGACACAGCCAGCGCTGCGGCGGCCTGCTTGGACTCCGGCAGCCGGGCAAACTGCGCCTGCGTTTCCCGGTCCGCGGTGTAGAGGTTCAGGTCCGCGGCAGGAGGCAGGGGTAGCTTCGCTGCAATTCCGTCCATGGCCGCCCAGATCAGCAGGGCGTAGGCCAGATAGGGATTTGCCGACGGGTCCGGGGAGCGCAGCTCCGCCCGCCGGAATTCGCCCTCCGCGGCAGGAACCCGGATGAGCTGGGAGCGGTTCTGAGCTGACCAGGTGATAAACCTGGGCGCCTTGTCCCGGCCCAGGCGGGCATAGGAGTGCTCCATCGGATTGAGAAATACGGTGATCTCCCCAATATGCCGCAAAATGCCCGCGATCATGGGCCCAAGCAGATCCTCACCGGACGCGGACTGCACAGAAAGGTTGATATGGAAGCCGCTGCCCGGGGCGTTCTCCAAAGGGCGGGGCGAGAAGTCCGCCCACAGGCCGTTTCTGGCTGCCACGGTTTTGACCACTCTGCGGAAGGCCATGGCGTTGTCTGCGGCGGACAGCGCGTCCGAGTAGCGGAAGTCGATCTCATTCTGGCCGGGGCCCTCCTCGTGGTGAGCCCCCTCCGGCTGGATGCCCAGCGCCTGCAGCATCATGCAGATCTCCCGCCGGACGCCCTCGCCCCGGTCGTCCGGGGCGCTGTCCATATAGGACGCCTGGTCCACGGGAATGCGGGTCTGGTTGCCCTGATCGTCCAGGCAGAAGAGGTAAAATTCCAGCTCTGCCCCAAAGGAGAAGCGCAGGCCCCGGGCGCGCGCCTCCTCCACGGCGCGGATCAGAATGCTGCGGGTGTCATTCTCAAAGGGGTTTCCGTCCGGATCGCTGACGCGGCACTGCATCTGCACCAGCTTTCCCTGCTCCGGCCGCCAGGGCAGCAGGGTGAGCGTTTCCGGGAGCGGGTGCAAAAACAGGTCTGAATGTACCTGGCCGCCAAAGCCGCGAATGGCGGAGGCGTCGATGGCAATTCCATAGGAAAACGCCCTGGGCAGCTCCGAGGGCAAAATGGCGATGTTCTTCTGCCGCCCGAACACGTCACAAAAGGCCAGGTGGATAAAGCGAACGTCCTCCTCGGCCACATGGCTGGTGTACTGCATAATCATACCCCCAAACAAAATCTTTTCGTATTATACTACATCAAATCAAACTTGAAAAGGGGCTTGACAAATAAAAATTCATCCCGTATAATACGCGGGTAAAGGCAATGGAGTCTTTAGGACCACGGTCCTAAGTGCCCCCATTGCCCTTTTTTTATTCTTTTTTCGGGAGGATTTCAGTATGGCGCATGACTTTGACAGCTTCGGAAGTCTGGTCTTTGACGACAGAGTGATGAAGGCAACACTCTCTGCAAAGGTTTACCAGAAGCTCAGAAAAACGATCGACGAGGGCTCCCGCCTGGACCCGGCGGTGGCCGAGGCGGTGGCCGCGGCCATGAAGACCTGGGCCATCGAGCACGGGGCGACGCATTTTACCCACTGGTTCCAGCCCCTCACCGGCATCACCGCAGAAAAGCACGACAGCTTCATCAGTCCTGTCTCCGACGGGCGGATCATCCCGGAGTTCTCCGGCAAGGAGCTGATCCGGGGCGAGCCGGACGCCTCCTCCTTCCCCTCCGGCGGCCTGCGGGCGACCTTTGAGGCCAGAGGCTACACCGCATGGGATCCCACCTCCTACGCGTTTCTCAAAGGAAAAACCCTTTGCATTCCCACAGCCTTCTGCTCCTACGGCGGGCAGGCGCTGGACAAAAAGACGCCGCTGCTCAGATCCATGGAGGCCTTCAACCGGCAGGCCCTGCGGGTGCTGCGGCTGTTCGGAACCACCGAGGTGAAGCGGGTGCGGACCTGTGTCGGCGCGGAGCAGGAGTATTTTCTCATCGACAAGCGCCTGTATGACCGGCGCAAGGATCTGATCTTTACCGGCCGGACGCTTTTTGGCGCCATGCCTCCCAAGGGCCAGGAGATGGACGACCACTATTTTGGCTCTATCAAGCCCCGGATCGCCGCATACATGGAGGATCTGAACCGGGCGCTCTGGAAGCTGGGCATCCCGGCCAAAACCGAGCACAACGAGGTGGCTCCGGCCCAGCATGAGCTGGCCCCGGTCTATACCACCACCAACCTGGCCACGGATCAAAATCAGCTCACCATGGAGATCATGCAAAAGACCGCGCTGCGGCACGGTCTGGTATGTCTGCTGCATGAAAAGCCCTTTGCCGGGGTCAACGGCTCGGGCAAGCACAACAACTGGTCCATTGCCACAGACACGGGCGTCAATCTGCTCTCGCCCGGGGACACCCCCTATGAAAACGCCCAGTTCCTGCTCTTCCTCTGCGCCGTGATCCAGGCGGTGGACGACTACCAGGATCTGCTGCGCATCTCTGTGGCCACAGCCGGGAACGACCACCGGCTTGGCGCCAACGAGGCGCCGCCCGCGGTGGTCTCCGTCTTTTTGGGCGACGAGCTCACCGCCATTCTGGATGCAATCGTAGAGGATCGTCCCTATGAGGCCGCAAAGAGCACCACCTTGAAGCTGGGCGTGGACGCGCTGCCCCGCTTTGCCCGTGACAATACGGACCGCAACCGCACCTCACCCTTTGCCTTCACGGGCAACAAGTTTGAGTTCCGCATGGTGGGCTCGTCTGACAGCATTGCCTGCGCCAATCTGATGCTGAACGCCGCCGTGGCAGAGAGTTTGCGGCAGTATGCAGATGCGCTTGAGCAGGCGGAGGACTTTGAGTGCGCCCTGCATGCGCTGATCCGGGACAGCTTCCGGGCCCACCGGCGCATCCTCTTCAACGGCAACGGGTATGACGAGGCCTGGCTGCGGGAGGCGGAAAAGCGGGGGCTTTGCAACTACCGCACCACGGCGGACGCTATGCCCCACCTGCTGGACGAAAAGAACGTGGCCCTGCTCACAAGGCACGGGATCTATTCCGAAACGGAGCTGCGGGCCCGCTGCGAAACCTTGCTGGACAACTACTGCAAGACGGTGCGCATGGAAGCCAAAAGCATGCTCTGGATGACAAGGCGACAAATTCTGCCCGCCGTTTCCGGCTTTGCCGCCGAGCTGTCTGAGCAGGCTGTGAAGCGCAAGGCCCTGCTCCCAGAGGCAGGCTGCGTCTATGAAAGCAGCCTTGTATCGGAGCTTTCCGGTTTGATCGACGAGATCCACCGGAAGGCGGCGGAGCTGGAGGACGCTTTGCTGCACAGCGGCACCGCCGGGACCGGAGCGGAGGACGCAGCAGGCATCCGGGATGCGCTGCTGCCCCGGATGCAGAGTCTGCGTATCGCGTGTGACGAGGCCGAGGCCAAAACCGACGCCCGGGCATGGCCCTTCCCCAGCTATGCCGAGCTGCTGTTCTCCGTCTGAAAATAAGGGGGTACGTATGGGAAATTGTGTAATCGTCGGCGTCAACTGGGGAGATGAGGGAAAGGGCCGCATGGTGGATTATCTCACCGGGCAGTATGACGTTGTGGTACGATACCAGGGCGGCGGCAACGCCGGACACACTGTCATCAACGAAAAAGGAAAATTTGCGCTCCATCTGCTTCCCTCCGGGATCTTCCGCAATGGGGTAGTCAATATCCTTGGAAACGGTGTGGCTCTGGACCCGGAAAATCTCTGGAAGGAAATACGGGACCTGCGGGAGAGGGGGGTACAGATCACACCGGACAATCTGCGCATCAGCAACCGTGCCTCGCTGCTTCTGCCCTGGCACCGGGATCTGGACGCTTTGGAGGAGCTGCGCCTGGCGGACAGGAAATATGGCTCTACAAAGCAGGGCATCGCGCCGTTTTATTCGGATAAGTACCAGAAGAAGACCATTCTTGCAGGCCAGCTTGCGCATATGGATGCCTTGCGGGACCAACTTCGGGCGCTTTTGGAGTGGAAAAACCTGACTCTGACCAGGGTCTACGGCGCAGTCCCCTATACGATGGAGCAAATGGAACAGTGGCTGCAGGACTTCTGCGCGCCGATCCTGCCCTTTGTGTGCGACACCGGCGCGTATTTGAGGCAGGCCCAAGCGCAGGGAAAGGCCATTTTGTTTGAAGCGCAGCTCGGCGCACTCCGGGACCTGGACTACGGCATCTATCCCTACACCACCTCCTCCAACACCCTGGCGGCCTATGCTCCCATTGGAGCCGGACTTCCCTCCGCAGGGATCGACGAGGTGATCGGCGTGGTCAAGGCCTATTCCACCTGCGTGGGCGAGGGACCCTTTGTGTGCGAGACGTTCGGGCCTGAGGCCGAGCGGCTCAGAGAGGCCGGCGCGGAATATGGCGCAAAGACCGGCAGGCCTCGCCGCGTCGGTCCGGTGGATCTGGTGGCGACGCGCTACGGTGCGGCGCTGCAGGGCGCCACAAGGCTTGCGCTGACAAAGCTGGACGTGCTGAGCTATCTGGACGTCATCCCTGTCTGCACCCGCTATCGCCTGCACGGAAAAGAGACGGATCAATTCCCGTTTCCCACCGAATTGGAGGCCGCGGAACCGGTCCTGGAATGTTTGGAGGGCTGGCACTGCGATATCTCCGGCGTCCGGCGCTGGGAGGACCTGCCCAAGGCCGCGCAGAAGTATGTGACGTATCTGGAAAACGCCATAGGCTGTCCCATTGTCTACGTGTCTGTGGGACCGGAACGAGACAGTATCCTTATTCGACAGGAGAATGACCATGACGGACCGCTATGAATCCCCGCTTTCCGCACGCTATGCATCTTCGTATATGCTGCGCCTGTTCTCGGCGGATACCCGCTATCAGACCTGGCGCAGGCTGTGGCTTGCCTTGGCCGAGCAGGAGCGAAGGCTGGGCCTGCCCATCACGGAGGATCAGGTGCGGGAGCTTTCCGAGCACCTTACAGATATCGACTATGACCTGGTCCGCCGACGGGAAGCCCAGGTGCGGCATGACGTGATGGCCCACGTGTATGCCTATGGCAAGGCAGCGCCATCCGCGGCGGGCATCCTGCATCTGGGCGCCACAAGCTGCTACGTCACCGACAATGCGGATCTGATCCTCTACCGGGACGCCCTGCTGCATCTGCGCAAGGCGCTGCAAGCCGTGCTGAACAATCTGGCCCGGTTTGCCGACCGATGGAAGGACACGCCAACCTTGGGCTATACCCACTACCAGCCGGCCCAGCCGGTCACGATGGGCAAACGCGCCACGCTGTGGATGCAGGATTATCTCTCTGATCTGGAGGAGCTGGATTTCGTCCTCAGCCAGATCAAATTCCTCGGCTGCCGGGGAACCACAGGGACCGAGGCAAGCTTTTTGGAGCTCTTCGGCGGCGACGCGGAAAAGATCGACGAGATGAACCGTGCCCTGGCAGAAGCATTCGGCTTTTCATCCTGCTTCCCGGTCTGCGGCCAAACCTACCCCCGCAAGCTGGACAGCCGGATTTTGAACCTCCTGTCCTCCATTGCCCAGAGCGCGTACCGGATGGCAAACGACATTCGCCTTCTGCAGCATGACCGGCAGCTCGAGGAGCCCTTTGAAGACGAGCAGATCGGCTCCTCCGCCATGGCCTACAAGCGCAACCCCATGCGCTGTGAGCGCATCTGCTCCCTGGCGCGCTTTTTGATGGCAGACGCCATGAACGCTGCCATGACCGCCTCGACCCAATGGCTGGAACGGACGTTGGACGACTCCGCCAACCGCCGCATCTCCATGCCGGAGGGTTTTCTGGCGGC
>ONCN01000071.1 GCA_900316335.1 uncultured Eubacteriales bacterium
GGATCCCGGCGAACAGGATTATGCGTGCAAACATTGGGTGGCGGAAGGCCGATGCAACCACAGACCAATCCAAAACCCGGAAACACCCTGAATGGCGCTGCGCGACTGGCCGCTGAGGTCAGCGGCCACTACGGAACTATTCATATTTACCGGGCGGGTGCAGGATCGGCGGGCCGTCGAGGGCGCCGGCCCCTACAGTGCACATTCGATAGCCCAGTGCGGAAACGGGCGCGGAACAGGCTCTGAGGCCGCAGGAAAATTTACAAAATAACGGTTGCAAATTGAGGGGTTTTCGTATAGAATATAAGCACGGAAATTTGAGTGCTGAAAGGAGTACTTTTTATGGCAAATCTTGATCTGACCAAGTACGGCATCACCGGCACGACGGAAATCGTGCACAATCCCTCTTATGAGTATCTGTTCGAGGCTGAGATGGATCCCTCTCTCACCGGGTATGAGAAGGGCGTGCTCACCGAGCTCGACGCGGTCAACGTTATGACCGGCATCTTCACCGGCCGTTCCCCCAAAGACAAATATATCGTCATGGACGAGACCTCCAAGGACACCGTCTGGTGGACCACCGAGGGCTACAAGAACGACAACCACCCCATGAGCGAGGACGTCTGGAAGGAAGTCAAGAAGCTCGCCGTCAAAGAGCTGTGCAACAAGAAGCTCTATGTGGTCGACGCCTTCTGCGGCGCCAACAAGGACACCCGCATGGCCGTCCGCTTCATCGTGGAGGTGGCATGGCAGGCCCACTTCATCAAGAATATGTTCATCCAGCCCACCGCCGAGGAGCTCGAGGCCTTCGAGCCCGACTTCGTGGTCTACAACGCCTCTCTTGCCAAGTGCGAGAACTACGCCGAGCTGGGCCTTCGCTCTGACACGGTCGTGGCCTTCAACGTCACCAGCAAGGAGCAGGTCATCATCAACACCTGGTACGGCGGCGAGATGAAGAAGGGCATGTTCTCCATGATGAACTACTACCTGCCGCTCAAGGGCATCGCTGCGATGCACTGCTCCGCCAACACCGACATGAACGGCGAAAACACCGCCATCTTCTTCGGCCTGTCCGGCACCGGCAAGACCACCCTGTCCACCGACCCCAAGCGTCTGCTGATCGGCGACGACGAGCACGGCTGGGACGACAACGGCGTGTTCAACTTCGAGGGCGGCTGCTATGCCAAGGTCATCAACCTGGACAAGGACTCCGAGCCCGATATCTACAACGCCATCCGCCGCAACGCGCTGCTCGAGAACGTGACCGTGGACGAGAACGGCAAGATCGACTTTGCCGACAAGTCCGTCACCGAGAACACCCGCGTGAGCTACCCCATCGACCACATCGAGAAGATCGTCAAGAACGTGCGGCCCATCTCCGCCGGCCCCGCTGCCAAGAACGTGATCTTCCTGTCCGCCGACGCCTTCGGCGTTCTGCCTCCCGTGTCCATCCTGACCCCGGAGCAGACCAAGTACTACTTCCTGTCCGGCTTTACCGCAAAGCTGGCCGGCACCGAGCGCGGCATCACCGAGCCCACCCCCACCTTCTCCGCCTGCTTCGGCCAGGCCTTCCTGGAGCTGCATCCCACCAAGTACGGTGAAGAGCTGGTCAAGCGCATGGAGCAGTCCGGCGCCAAGGCTTACCTCGTCAACACCGGCTGGAACGGCACCGGCAAGCGCATCTCCATCAAGGACACCCGCGGCATCATCGACGGCATCCTCGACGGCTCCATCCTCAAGGCTCCCACCAAGATGATCCCCTACTTCAACTTTGAGGTCCCCACCGAGCTGCCCGGCGTCGATCCCGCCATCCTGGATCCCAGAGACACCTACGCCGATCCCGCCGTTTGGGAAGAGAAGGCCAAGGACCTGGCTGCCCGCTTCATCAAGAACTTCGTCAAGTACGAGTCCAACGAAGCCGGCAAGGCCCTCGTCGCGGCTGGTCCCCAGCTTTAATCGGACGTTTCTCACCGCGCCGCGCCTGCGCGCGAGGCAAGGCTGAGCCAACAAGCATCCGGCCCGGAAGCACGTTTGTGCTTCCGGGCCGTTTTGCGCGGCGGCTGCGGCTTGACAGGCGGCTGCTGCGGGAGTATACTGAAAGTGGTCCGTTCGGATCGATCGACACAGTGAGGTGAGCGCATGGCAAAGGTAAAGTGTGAATACTGCGGGAACTACATCGACGAAACGCAGCAGACCTGTCCGAGCTGCGGCGCGGTGAACGCGGCCTACCAGCGCACGGCGCATGACACGCCGCGCACCATCGAGGAGCTCAGAAGCTGGTATCAGGCGAGAAATCTTCCTCCGGAGGAGGTCACCCGCTTTTTTATCGGCAAGGATATCAAAGAGCCGAAGGCCTTCGGCATCTATGCCAAGGGCAATCGGTTTGTGGTCTACAAAAACAAGGCCAACGGCGAGCGGGCGATCCGCTATGAGGGGACCGACGAGGCCTATGCCGTGAACGAGCTGTATCTGAAGCTGAAGGAGGAGATCCTTCGCCAGAAAAACCACAATCTGCAGCGCACCCGTTCCGTCAGCAGCAGAAGCTTTGGCGGCGCCCGTCAGACGGGGCGGCGCGGCAGCCTGGTTCTGATGATCGTGCTTGCGATCGTGCTGCTGAACGTCCTGCTCATCGGCCTGGCCGCTGTTTTGAGCGTGCGCAGCTCGAGCAGCGGCACCAGGATCGGGTATTACCGTGCAGACGGCGAGCTGTACTACTATCCCATGTCCTCGAGCTATGAGGAAGGCGAATACCGCTATGACTGGTGGAAATATGACCCCTCCGCCGGGGACTGGCAGCTTTGGAAGACGACCGGCGGCATCGACGAGTTTCCCGAGCCCATCACAGAGCAGACAGAGTTTACCTACAGCCTGCCCTTTGACGACCAGTCGTTCCCGCCCGAGCAGTATGACATCCAGCGCTGCCACGCCTATCTGGACCGGCATCCCATCTATCCGGACAGCGATTACTACGTCTGCGGCGGCCGGACCTATTACTTTTTGGACGACCCCTACGGCGGCAATTACGGCGATGGCTTAAACCGCACGGGCTGGTATCTGTACGACGAGGACGACGACACCTGGAGCTATTACGCCGACTATGACGACAAAGAGGCCCTGGGCGACGAGCTTTGGTACAACGCCGAGTCCTACCATCTGTACGACTATGACAAGGCCAACTGGGACACGAGCTTTTACGACACCGAGTTTTACCAGGACTACCAGGACTCCCGCCAGGCCTACTCAGACTACCAGGACGAGCAACGCACCGACACCGAATACGAGCGGGACGATAGCTGGGACGATGACGACGACTATGACTGGGACGACGACTGGGACTGGGACGACGGCGGCGGCGACTGGGACTCTGACTGGTGAGGCGCTGGTCTGATTGACGCAAAACCCCCTCTGCGAGGAGCAGAGGGGGTTTTCTGATGTCGCGTATTGCCCGATCCGGAATTACAGCTCCTTGATCGCGGCCTGCGCAGCGGCGAGGCGGGCGATGGGAACACGGAAGGGGGAGCAGGAGACGTAGGTCAGACCCAGCTTGTGGCAGAACTCCACAGAGGAGGGGTCGCCGCCGTGCTCGCCGCAGATGCCCAGGTGCAGGTCGGGACGCACGGACTTGCCCAGGTCGATGGCCATCTTCATGAGCTTGCCAACGCCGACCTGATCGAGCTTGGCGAAGGGATCGAACTCCAGGATCTTGGCGTCGTAGTAGGCGTTGAGGAACTTGCCCGCGTCGTCACGGCTGAAGCCGTAGGTCATCTGGGTCAGGTCGTTGGTGCCGAAGCAGAAGAACTCGGCTTCCTTGGCGATCTCGTCGGCGGTGAGGGCCGCTCTGGGGATCTCGATCATGGTGCCGACCTCGTAGGTCATGTCCACGCCGGCCGCGGCGATCTCGGCGTCAGCGGTCTTGACGACTTCGTTCTTGACGAACTTGAGCTCCTTGACCTCGCCGACCAGGGGGATCATGATCTCGGGCACCAGGTTCCAATCGGGATGGGCCTTCTTGACGTTGATGGCAGCGCGGATGACGGCCTTGGTCTGCATCCGGGCGATTTCGGGATAGGTGACGGCCAGACGGCAGCCGCGGTGACCCATCATGGGGTTGAACTCCTTGAGGCTCTCGATCAGGGCCTTGACGGACTCAACGGTCTTGCACTGGGTGGCGGCCAGCATCTCGATGTCCTTCTCCTCGGTGGGCACGAACTCGTGCAGCGGGGGATCCAGGAAACGGATGGTGACGGGGTTGCCTTCCAGAGCCTCGTAGAGCTTTTCAAAGTCGCTCTGCTGATAGGGCAGGATCTTCTCCAGGGCGGCCTCTCTGCCTTCGACGGTGTCGGAGCAGATCATCTCGCGGAACGCGGCGATGCGGTCGGCCTCGAAGAACATATGCTCGGTGCGGCAAAGGCCGATGCCTTCGGCGCCAAGCTCACGCGCCTTGCGGGCGTCGCGCGGGGTGTCGGCGTTGGTGCGGACCTGCAGCTTGCGATACTTGTCGGCCCAGGCCATGATCCGGCCGAAGTCGCCGCCGATGGTGGCGTCCACGGTGGGGATGATGCCGTCATAGATGTTGCCGTTGGAGCCGTCGAGAGAGATCCAGTCGCCCTCGTGGAATTCCTTGCCGGCCAGGGTGAAGCGCTTGTTTTCCTCGTCCATGGTGATATCACCGCAGCCGGAGACACAGCAGGCGCCCATGCCGCGGGCCACGACGGCCGCGTGGGAGGTCATGCCGCCGCGCACGGTCAGGATGCCCTGAGCGGCCTTCATGCCGGTGATGTCCTCGGGAGAGGTCTCAAGACGGACCAGGATGACCTTTTCGCCTCTGGCCTTCCAGGCCTCTGCGTCCTCAGCGGAGAAGACGATCTTGCCGCAGGCAGCGCCGGGGGAGGCGCCCAGGCCCTTGCCCATGGGGACGGCGGCCTTCAGAGCGGCGGCGTCAAACTGGGGATGCAGCAGGGTGTCGAGGTTTCTGGGGTCGATCATGGCAACAGCCTCGGCCTCGGTACGCATGCCCTCGTCCACCAGATCGCAGGCGATCTTCAAAGCGGCCTGGGCGGTACGCTTGCCGGAGCGGCACTGCAGCATATAGAGCTTGCCGTTTTCCACGGTGAACTCCATGTCCTGCATGTCGCGGTAGTGCTCTTCGAGCTTATCGCACACCTGCACGAACTCGGCATACGCCTCGGGGAACTTCTCTTCCATCATGGCGATGGGCATCGGGGTACGGACGCCGGCCACAACGTCTTCGCCCTGGGCGTTGTTCAGGAACTCACCCATAAGCTTCTTCTCGCCGGTGGCGGGGTCACGGGTAAAGGCGACGCCGGTGCCGGAGTTGTCGTTGAGGTTGCCGAAGACCATGGGCATGACGTTGACGGCAGTGCCCCAGGAGTAGGGGATGTCGTTGTCACGGCGATAGACGTTTGCGCGGGGGTTGTCCCAGGAACGGAACACGGCGCGGATGGCTTCGTAGAGCTGGACCTTGGGGTCGGAGGGGAAGTCCTCACCGATCTGAGCCTTGTACTCGGCCTTGAACTGCTCGGCCAGCTTCTTGAGGTCGGCGGCGGTCAGCTCGATATCCAGCTTGACGCCCTTTTCAGCCTTCATCTTGTCGATGAGCTGCTCAAAATATTTCTTGCCCACTTCCATGACCACGTCAGAGAACATCTGGATGAAGCGGCGGTAGGAGTCGTAGACGAAGCGCTCAAACTTGGGGTCGGGGTTGCCCTTGATCATGGCGTTCACGACCTCGTCGTTCAGGCCCAGGTTGAGGATGGTATCCATCATGCCGGGCATGGAGGCGCGGGCGCCGGAGCGGACGGAGACCAGCAGGGGGTTGTTCAGATCGCCGAACTTCTTGCCGTTGATCTGCTCCATCTTTTCCACGTTCTGCATGATTTCAGCCATGATCTCGTCGTTGATCTTGCGGCCGTCTTCATAGTACTGGGTGCAGGCCTCGGTGGAGATGGTGAAGCCCTGGGGCACGGGCATGCCGATGTTGGTCATCTCGGCCAGATTGGCGCCCTTGCCGCCCAGAAGCTCACGCATGGTGGCGTTGCCTTCTGTAAACAGGTAGACATACTTGTGGGACATGTAGTTTTCTCCTTTCAGTGATGCAGTGACTGCTGCGTATCTTCTTTTAGAATTGCTTTTTTTAGTGGCACTATAGTATACCACTATTTTACTTATATTTCAATGGAGAAAATGAAAAAATCCCGTAATTTCGGCATTTTTTAGAAAAAATACGTTCACGCTTGACAGGCTTTCAGTGAGTTGTTATAATGTGGTAAAATCGGTAAAAATCGGCGGATGTGGGCGTTTGCGTGACGCCGGGAGGTATGGTATGCTGTTTTACGATCCTGCCAGACAGCTTTTGCAGCTCGGCCGGCTCAAGGGACGTGTGCTGCGCCCCTGGGATACCATTGAGCGAAGCGGTCTGAGCTTTCTGATCAACGCCTTCACCATCGACGGCTTCGGCAACTGCTCCATGATCCGGATGCGGGCGCCGCTGGGGCTGATCCAGATGGAATCCATGATCCTCACCCCGCTGCACTACGATCTGCCCCTGCTGTCGTATGACTATATCCACGCGCCCGGAAAGGACAAGCTGCTGCTTGAGCTCTATGACACCCAGCTTGCGCCCATCTTCATGGGCCCGATGGAGCAGGCCGCCGCAGACTTCCCCGATCTGCCGGATGAGCGGAAAAAGCCCCATTGGTCCAACGACCTTCTGCTGCCGGGCTCGGCAAGCAAGGCCGCCAAGGGCAAGCGGGACCGCCTGCGCGATATGACCGCAGCGTGGCTTGACGCCTATCTCGAGCTTGCCAAAACCGCCCGCCCCTGCGCGCGCGCCGAAAAGCAGGCTGCCGTGCGCGCCTACGTGGACCGCCTGATGACCGAAGGCGGCGTTGCGGTGGACCAGTTTAAAAAGCTTCTTGGCGATGAGACTGCCGACCAGCTTTTGCGCCAGTATATCTTCTCAAGCGACGATCCCCGGAGCGATGGCGCGTGACGCCATGCCCGCCCGTCATAAGACGCCTTCCGGCCTTGCACCCCGTAGGGGCGAGCATCGCTCGGGCGCAGCACGGGCTGACAAAACGAACACGCCGATGCGAATTCGCAACACCGTAAATGGGTACGAATTTGCATCGGCGTGTTGTATGTTTGGGGTTATACCGCGGACGAGCGATGCTCGCCCCTACGGGGATGCGGGGCCGGGGCGTGCACGGATGGGGCGGGTGCGCGGCGTCTATGGGCGGGACAGGGCTTGGTCGAGCAGGGCGGCAGCCTCGCCGACCAGGCGCAGGCAGGGGCGCGCGGCGTAGAAGGCGGGGGTGCGCATCTCCGGCTCGCCGCCGGGGGTGGTCTTCACGTCCTTCAAAAGCTCCCGGCACAAAATGGTGCCGTTTTGGGCCCGGAAACGCTCGGCCAGGTCCCGGACGGCCTGATAGTGGGCGGATTTTGCCGCGGGATCGTCCGGATCGGCATAGCCTTGGATCGCGCCGAGCGCCAGCTCTGCGCCGCTCAGCGCGCCGCAGACCTCGCGCAGACGGCCCATGCCGCCGCCGAAGGAGGACGACAGCCGCGCCGCTTCGTCAAGCGTCAGCCCGGTCTGGTCGCAAAAGGCGCAAAACACCGCCTGCGCGCAGTTGTAGCCCCGGTAAAACAGCGCCCGGGCCGTTTCTTCGTGGTTCATCGCAAACGCTCCTTTCGGGGAGGACAGGGCCGCCCAGGCGGGCGGCTGTGCAGAAAGTCAAAGAGGCTTCCGGGCGTGCCCGGAAGCCTCTTGCGGATGCAGCTTACTTGCAGATCGCCTGCGAGACAGCCACGGCAACGGCCACGGTCATACCGACCATGGGGTTGTTGCCGGCGCCCAGGAAGCCCATCATCTCCACGTGCGCGGGGACGGAGGAGGAACCGGCGAACTGAGCGTCGGAGTGCATGCGGCCCATGGTGTCGGTCATGCCGTAAGAGGCGGGGCCGGCAGCCATGTTGTCGGGATGCAGGGTACGGCCGGTGCCGCCGCCGGAAGCGACGGAGAAGTACTTCTTGCCGGCTTCCCAGCGTTCCTTCTTATAGGTGCCCGCAACGGGGTGCTGGAAACGGGTGGGGTTGGTGGAGTTGCCGGTGATGGAAACGTCGGCGTTCTCATGCCACATGATGGCCACGCCCTCGCGGACGTCGTCGGCGCCGTAGCAGTTGACCGCAGCGCGGGGACCGTTGGAGTAAGCGGTCTTGTTCACGATGGTCAGCGCATGGTCTTCCTTCACGTCGGCGGAGAGGTAGTCATACTTGGTCTGCACGTAGGTAAAGCCGTTGATGCGGCTGATGATCATAGCAGCGTCCTTGCCCAGACCGTTGAGGATCACGCGCAGGGGCTTGGTGCGGACCTTGTTGGCGTTCAGGGCGATCTTGATGGCGCCCTCGGCGGCGGCGAAGGACTCGTGGCCGGCCAGGAAGGCGAAGCACTCGGTCTGCTCGTCGAGCAGCATGGCGCCCAGGTTGCCGTGGCCGATGCCGACCTGGCGCTGATCCGCGACGGAGCCGGGGATGCAGAAGGCCTGCAGGCCAACGCCGATCCAGCGGGCAGCCTCAGCGGCGCTCTTGGCGTTTTCCTTCATGGCGATGGCGGCGCCCAGCTCGTAAGCCCACTTGACGTTTTCAAAGCAGATGGGCTGCGTGCTCTCTACGATGGAGTAGGCGTCCACACCCTTGCTGTTGGTAAAAGCCTTGACTTCTTCAAAATCCTTGAAGCCATACTTGTCCAGAACGGGCTGCAGCTGCGGCATCCGTCCCTCAAAATTTTCAAACAAAGCCATTGAGCACACCTCCTCTTATTCTTTGCGCGGGTCGATCCACTTGACCGCGCCGTCTTCGGCCTTGAAGCGGCCGTAGGTACCCAGATTTTTCTCATAAGCCTCGTTGGGGGAGACGCCCTTCTTGATGGCGTCCATCATCTTGCCCAGGCTCAGGAACTGGTAGCCGCAGATCTGGTCGTCCTTGTCCAGCGCGAGCTTGACAATGTAGCCCTCGGTGAGCTCCAGATAGCGGGCGCCCTTGGCCATGGTGCCGTAGGTGGTGCCGGTCATGGAGCGCAGGCCCTTGCCCAGGTCCTCGAGGCCGGCGCCAACGCGCAGACCGTCGTCGGAGAAGGCGGATTGCGTGCGGCCGTAGACGATTTGCAGGAAGAGCTCGCGCATGGCGGTGTTGATCGCGTCGCAGACGAGGTCGGTGTTGAGCGCCTCCAGGATGGTCTTGCCGGGCAGAATCTCGGCAGCCATGGCGGCGGAATGGGTCATGCCGGAGCAGCCGATGGTCTCAACCAGGGCCTCCTGAATGATGCCGTCCTTGACGTTGAGGCTCAGCTTGCAGGCGCCCTGCTGCGGCGCGCACCAGCCGATGCCGTGGGTATAGCCGGAGATGTCCTTGATCTCCTTGGCCTGGATCCACTTACCCTCTTCCGGGATCGGAGCGGGGCCGTGGTTGGGGCCCTTCGCAACACATACCATTTCTTCCACTTCTCTAGTGTATTGCATATGACTTCATCCTCACTTTCATACAAAATGGAGTGCAATTTATTTATACCATATTTTTTATGGTTTTGCAAGAGTTTCTGCGCCGGCGGAGCGGTCAATCCTCGCAGTCAAAGATGGCTTTTTTCGCGGTGATGGGGCCGTATTGTTCCTTCCAGCGGTGATGGGGCTCGCTCGCGTCATAGGCGGGGAGAGCCTCAGGGTCCATATCCAGCACGATCATCAGATCGTAGCGGTTTGGGCGGTCTGAGCATGAGGGCTTGACCGCAAGCGCGTGGATCCCGGGGATGCTGAGCGTTTCGGCAAAGATCTTGCGCACCGGCTCCACCAGGGCGGCGGTGTCGGTCCCCTCGGTAAATTTTGCCAGGATGTAGTGCTTCATGGGCCGTACTCCTTTCCGAATTCGGAGCGCTCGCGCTCCGTTTAGACTATACCATGCACCGGCCCGATTTGCAACAGGAAAATTGCGGATCGCCCCGACTTTGCGGGAAAAAACATCTGGACACTGAAAGGGCTTTTTGTTATAATTTAAGATGTATAAAGAAACACCAATGGAGGATGATACCATGAAGTGTCCGTATTGCGCCTATCAAGAGAGCAAGGTTGTGGATTCCCGACACTCCGACGACGGCACCAGCATCCGCAGACGGCGGGAGTGCCTTTCCTGCAACCGCCGCTTCACGACCTATGAGACCGTAGAAAGCCTGCCCATCATCGTGGTCAAGCGGGACAACAGCCGCCAGAGCTTTGACCGCAACAAGATCATGAACGGCATGATCCGCGCGTGTGAAAAACGGCCCGTCACCACCCAGGATCTGGAGTCCGCCGTGCAGGACATCGAGTCCATCATCCAGAACTCCCTGGAGCGTGAGGTCACCACCGAATACATCGGCGAGCTGGTCATGGAGCGCCTCAAGGCCCTCGACGAGGTGGCCTATGTGCGCTTTGCCTCGGTCTATCGCCAGTTTAAGGATATCCACAGCTTTATGCAGGAGCTCAACAAGATCCTGGAGGAAAA
>ONCN01000124.1 GCA_900316335.1 uncultured Eubacteriales bacterium
CTATTGGCATATTTTCTGCCCCGGCCGCGGCGGATCGAGGGGCTTTGGTCCAAGCAGGGCGGGCGCTGGCGTCCGTATGAGATCGTGCGGACTGTGACGCTCAAGCAGATCGACTTTGAAAACTTTACCACAGATCTTCTGGCGGACCGCGCATTTTTGGACGACGCGGAGGATTGCGGCGAGGACGGCGCGCTGGTGCGCTGCCTTTGCGTCACCAACGCCAAGGGCACGCGCGTGCTGGTGCTGCCCGACGGTACCGGCCACGTGAAGCTGGCCGCGCTGATCTGAAAAAGGCGAAGGAGCTTGAGAAAAAGCGCATGAAAAACTACCGAAAAACCCTGATTGCCTGCTATCTTGGCTTTATCACCCAGGCCATCACGGGAAACTTCGTGCCCCTGCTGTTTTTGACGCTGCACCGCGAGTTTCAGATCAGCCTGGGGCAGATCGCCTTGATCCCCACGGTCTTTTTTCTGACCCAGCTTGCGGTGGATCTGTTCTGCGCGAGGTTTGTCGATCAGATCGGCTACCGCGTGAGCATCGTTTCCTCCGCCGTATGCGCGGCGGCGGGCCTGGCCGGGCTTGCGGTGCTGCCGGATCTGACGGCGGACCCGTTTGTGGGCGTGCTCATCTGCGTGTTTATCTATGCAGTCGGCAGCGGCCTCATTGAGGTGCTCTGCAGCCCCATTGTGGAGGCCTGCCCCTTCGAGCGCAAGGAGGCCGTGATGAGCCTTCTGCACTCGTTCTACTGCTGGGGCAGCGTGGGCGTGGTGGCGCTCTCAACGCTGTTTTTTGCCGTGTTCGGCATGGCGCGCTGGCGCGTGCTCGCGCTGTTGTGGGCGCTGGTGCCGCTGTATAACTGCTTCAACTTTGCAGCCTGCCCCATCGAAACGCTGGTGGACGAGGGAAAGGGGCTGTCGATCGGCGCGCTTTTCCGGCTGCCGCTGTTTTGGACGGCCATCGTTTTGATGGTCTGCGCCGGCGCGTCGGAGCTTGCCATGGGCCAGTGGGCCTCGGCCTTTGCCGAGTCCGCCCTGGGGCTAAGCAAGACCGTCGGCGATCTTTTGGGCCCGTGCCTGTTTGCCGTGTCGATGGGCCTTTGCCGACTGATCTACGGCAAGTGGGGCGAAAAGATCCCGCTGCGGGGCTTTATGATCGGCTCGGGGCTGTTGTGCCTGGGGTGCTATCTTGCGTCAAGCCTCTCCCCCGCCCCGGTTTTGGGGCTTTTGGGCTGCATCGTGTGCGGCTTCTCGGTGGGCATTCTCTGGCCCGGGACCATCAGCATCTCGTCCAAGCGGATCCCGCTTGGCGGCACGGCGATGTTTGCCCTGCTTGCCATGGCGGGCGACCTTGGCGGCGCGATCGGCCCGGCGCTGGTCGGCTGGGTCAGCCAGGCGGGCGGAGATGATCTGCGCGCGGGTCTGCGCGCGGGCTGCGTGTTCCCGGTGGTTTTGATCGTGAGCCTTGTGCTGCTCGGCAAAATGAGCGGCAAACAGCCGGGGCCTGCAAAGCAATAATAAACCGACTTCCTGCGGCCTTGGATGGCGCGGAAGTCGGTTTTTCTATGCCCGAAGCTCAGCCAGCGTCACGCCGTCAAGATAGCGGCGAAGCTCTGCCGGCGTGGCGGGCAGCGTGCGGGTGGAAAAGTCTGTGCGGCCCGGGACCATCTGCGTGGGATCGTCGCTGTCGGTCCAGACCACGCGCTCCAAGACCGGCAGGTCCATCGCGATCTCGCCCGCCGGCAGCTCTTTGGTTTGCAGCAGGATCGTCACGCTGCGATTGTCCGCGCTCCAGCGGCCAAAGTTGGTGGTGGGCTTGTTCCAGCGCCAGCTTGACCCGTCGGGGCCGGTCTTGCGCCGTTTGAGATAGCCGTTTTCAATATCCTGCGTGCAGCGCATCAGCCAGACCACGTGATACCCCGCCCTGCGGAAGTGGTCGCAGACCGGGAAAAAGCTCTCGCGCATCAAAAGCCCGTCCTGGAGCATCAGACAAAACTGGTTGCGCAGCACAAAGGCCGTCACCGTCTTGCCGTCGACCGTCACAGGCACGTCGCGGTTTTCCGGCGGGACCAGGGATTTCCACTGGGCCTTCCAGACCTCCTTTTCGGTCTGCGAAAACGGGGCCTTGCGCTGAAAAAACAATCTCATAGGAACTCCTGATTGTAAACTTAATAATTTTAATGGTTGACATTTCAAGCTTTCTGTGGCATACTATCACAAGAAATTCACCCACAGGAGGCTATGTATGAAACACAACAAGCTCAAGCGCATGATCCAGTGCGCGATCTTTGCCGCCATTTTGTGCATCTTCTCGCCCTTGTCGGTCTCGGTGGGGCCCATCCCCTTCTCGATGGCGATCTTTGCGGTGATGCTGTGCGCGGTGGTGCTCGATCTGCGCTCGGCTGTGATCTCGGTTTTGGTGTATCTGGTTCTGGGGCTTTGCGGCCTGCCCATCTTCTCGGGCGGCAACCCCGGGCTTGTGGCCATCCCCGGGCCGACGGGCGGCTACATCTGGTCGTTTGTGCTGATGGTGCCGGTGATCGCGCTGTTCAAGTCGATCCCGGTCAAAGCGCTCTGGCTGCGCTGCGTGCTGACCTTCGCCGGCTGCGTGCTTGCCACCGCGCTTTGCTACGTGTGCGGCACGCTGCAGTTTGCCCACATCGCGGGCAAGACCTTCCGCGAGGCGCTGGCGGTGTGCGTCATTCCGTTTATCGTGCCGGATCTGATCAAGGGTCTGGTCGCAACGGTGCTTGGCACCATCTTGTCTGACACCCTGCAAAAGGCCGGCGTGCTCACCCTGCGCTGATCTGTTTTGAAAAAAGACCGAAGCTGCCAAACCGGCTGGCTTCGGTCTTTTTTCATGCCTCAGAGCGGAAGCTTGTCCTCAATGTCGTTGATGACGTAGTAAACCATGTTGTCCTCGGGCTTGATATACAGCTTGCAGGACAAAATCACGGTGTTCTTATGCTTGGCCTTGAAGTCATCCTTGCAGCGGTTGATCAGATCGCCGCAGTCAAACTGACGGTTGGCGTGCTGCACGTAAACCTCGGGCACAAACACAGCGGTCACCTGCTTGCCGGCGTTCTTGGCGGCCTCGAGCACAGGCTCGGCTGCCTTCGCCGCGGACTTGGCTGCCTTTTTGGCCTTGGTGACCACGGGCTCAGCCTTTTCAGCGACCTCTTTCAAAAGCTCTTTGGATTCTTCCTTTGCCGTTTCTACGGCCTTCTGCGTTTTCTTCGCTGCCATAAAACGACCACCTTTCTTGTTGATTTCTTTCATTGTGTTTCAAACACATTCCTATTGTACCACGCTTGTCAAGTCCAAAACTGGATATTCGGGAAAAAATGCCAAAATGCAGAAATAATACCGGTTTTGTTTTCAAAAAATCCAGCCATATTAAACAGGCAGGTTCGCATGAAAAAAGGAGGGGTCAGGATGAAACGACGAGCTGCAGCTTTGGCGCTGGCAGGGATGCTTAGCGCGTGTCTGGCGCTCACGGCGGCGGCGCAGCCGACTGAGCTTGTGCCCGTGGGCCGGGCCGTGGGGCTGGAGCTGGAGACCGGGGGCGTATACGTGGCCGGGGTGGACGAAACCGCGCAGGCCGCCGGGCTGATCAAGCCGGGCGACCGTGTGCTCGAGGCGGGCGGCAGGCCCGTCACGCAGCCGCAGGAGCTGGCGGAGCTTGTGCAGGGCTCGGGCGGCGAGGCGGTCGTGCTGCGCATTTTGCGCCGGGGCCGGGTGATGAGCTTTACGCTCAAGCCGGAGCTGCGCGAGGGCCGGTGGCGTCTGGGGCTGTATCTGCGCGAGAAAATCGCCGGCATCGGCACTGTGACCTTCTACGATCCCGCGACAGGGCGCTTCGGCGCGCTGGGGCACGGGGTGTCGGACCCGGTCACGGGCGCGGCCATCGAGATCAAGGGGGGCCTTGCGCATCTTGCCGCGATCGAAAGCGTGGTCATGGGCGAGCGCGGCAAAGCCGGGGAGCTGGTAAAAGCGGAGCAGAGCGGGCCGCTTGCCGGCACGATCACGCAAAACACCCCCTGCGGCCTGTTCGGCCTGGCAGAGGGTGCTGTGTTTTCGGGCCCCGCCCTGCCCGTGGCGCAGCCGGAGGAGGTCACGCCGGGCAAAGCGGAGATCCTGAGCTGCGTTGCAGGCGACGCGCCGCGGCGCTATGCGATCACGATATTGTCGGTCCACGCGGACGAGGCCGGCGCGCGGGATCTTGAGCTCTGCATCGACGACAAGGCTTTGCTCTCGCGCACCGGCGGCATCGTGCAGGGCATGAGCGGCTCGCCCATTCTGCAAAACGGCAAGCTGGTCGGCGCGGTGACGCACGTTCTGGTGCAAAGCCCGGCGCGCGGCTACGGCATTTTTCTCACGCGGATGCTCGAGCAGCTTGCGCGGTACGAGCAGGGCCAGGCCGCATAAGGCCGCAGACGGGGCCAGGGCGCACAAACGCGCAAAGCGCTCAGTGACGAAGCAGATACAGGAAAATGCCGCACAGGGCCAGCACGAGCAGCGCAAGGGCAAACGACAAGCTGCCGCGGATACGGCGGGTGGTCTTGCGCAGGGTCCGTCCGGCGCGGTAGAACAAGCCTGCGTAGCGGCGCTCGTCCGGCTTTTCTTTTCCGGCGCGGACCTTGGCGCGATCCACCCGGGCGCCCAGGCGGAAGAGCGGATCTGACGACACCGGATCGTCGGGCCGCACCGGGCTTTGGCGCAAGACGGTCTTGCGAAGCCCAAGCACCAGCGCATCCAGGCTGTCGGAAAAACCGCGCAGCGCAACAGACGAGAAGCGCACGGTAAGCCGCGCCGCGGGGCCTGTGACCCGGTTTTCTCCGAACCGGGCCGCAAGGCCCTCCCCTGCGCGCATCACGCCGCGGGCCGCCGGACCGGTCAGCCGGTTCTCGCCGAACAGGCCCGCAAGGCGCTTGCCGGCTTCCAGGGCCGCGCGGCAAACGGGCGCGGTGAGCTTGTTTTCGCCAAACACGGCGGCCACTGTGCCAAACAGCCCCGGCAGAAGCTTCAAAAGCAGGGGCCGGTAGACCAGCTCCTCCAGATCCAGCCGCGCGGGCCAGCGGTCTACGTAGCGGCCATTTTGCATCAAAAGCCTGCGCACCACAAGAAGATACACCGCCGCGCCGATGGCGACCGAGATCAATGCGCCCTTGAGATTTTCCGGCGCGTAGTAGTGCACGGCGTGTTCCAGCTCGCCCGCATGGAAAAAGTCGGCGCCGAGATCTGCAATGGCGTTCATCGAGCGCGCCGCCGTAAGCCCGAGCGCCGGCAAAACCAGCGCAGACGCGCCCAGAGCAAGCCGGGACGGCCAGGTGAGATAGGGCTTCTTTGCGTCAAACTCAGCCTGCCTGGTCTCGTTTTTCTCCACAAACAGGGCGACAAAGAGCTTTGTCATATACGCAAGCGTGAGGCCGCCCGAGATCAAAAACACCCACTCCGTCACCTTCAGCGGCCAGCCGTAGTGCTGCGTGCCATCCACGATGGCCTCGTGCAGCAGGGTCTTGCTGATATAGCCGTTGAGCAGCGGGATGCCGCCGATGCCGAGCGCGCCGAGCAAAAACGCGGCGCAAAGCAGCGGCTTGCCGCGGCCAAAGCCGCGGATCTCGTTGAGATCGAGCTTGTGCAGATTGAGATACACCACGCCCGCGCACAAAAACAGATCCAGCTTAAAGAGCGAATGGTTCACCATGTGCAAAAGCGTACCGCGCGCGGCCAGGGCGTTTTCCTCGCCGAGCAGGCCCATCATGCCGACGCCCACGAGGATAAACCCGATCTGGCTCATCGACGAGCAGGCAAGCGTGCGCTTGAGGTCGATGCTGAACAGGGCCAGCAGCGCCCCAAGGAACATCGTGACGCAGCCCAGGCACAAAATGAGCGCGCCCCACGCCGGATCGTGCCGGAAGACGTTGCACGAGATCGCCAAAATGCCCCAGATGCCCGACTTGGTCAAAACGCCAGAGAGCAGCGCCGAGGCAGGGGCCGGGGCCACGGGATGGGCCTTCGGCAGCCAGATATGCAGCGGGAACATGCCCGCCTTTGCCCCGAAGCCAAAGAGGATGCAGCCGCCCGCGGCGTAGAGCACGCCCTTGCTTTGGCAGGCTGCCGCCGCGTCATACAGGCGAGAAAGCTCCGTGGTGCCAAGCTTGGTTTGCAGCAAAAACAGGCCCATCAGCGCCACAAGGCCGCCGATGACCGCCACGGCAAGGTAGGTGTTGGCCGCGCGGATGGCGCCGTCGGTCTGCTCCTGGATGACCCAGGTGAACGAGGTGAAGGACATGATCTCAAAAAACACGAAGGCCGTGTAGAGATCGCCCGCCAAAAACACGCCCATTGTGGCGCCCAGCGTGAGCAGGTTGAAGAAGTAATACCGGTTCCGGTTGTGGTGATGCGCAAAGTATTCCGGGCTTAACAGCAGGGTCATGGCCCACATAAAGGCGATGATCAGCACGTACACGCGCCGAAAGCCGTCGATCTGAAACCGCAGGCCAAGCCCCATGATCCAGGGCAGGGTG
>ONCN01000070.1 GCA_900316335.1 uncultured Eubacteriales bacterium
TGAGCTTCAATACCGTCCGCTATCATGTGGACAACCTCAAAAACAAAACCGGTCAGGCCTCCCGCACCGGCCTCGCCGTCCTGGCCGTCATGAGCGGGATCGTCTTCCCCGGTATAGAGTAGCGTCATACATTGAAAACGCAAAAGAACCTGCATCCCGCAAAGGCGGAATGCAGGTTCTTTGCTGCCCGCAGGCGGAAGCCGATGCTGCTTCCGCCTGCGGGTATTATGGTCAGTCACCCATGTCAGCAAGAAGATGCGCATAGAAAGCTCGGAAAGAATGAACAATTACTTTGGAACGCTGATGCCGGTACCCGCAACGTAACGGCAATCAGCAAACAATCCTTGGGTGCTATTTGGGTACCTTTTGGGTACTTTTGGGGTATCGCTCGATTGGATGAGCGATTTTTGACACAAAAAGCCGGGTTTAGACAGAAAAAAGCCTCGAAATCCGAAGATTTCAAGGCTTTTTTCTGGCAGGGGCACAAGGACTTGAACCCTGAGCCTACGGTTTTGGAGACCGCCGCTCTACCAATTGAGCTATACCCCTATATGATGGTGGGCCTTCGGGGACTCGAACCCAGGACCGACCGGTTATGAGCCGGCTGCTCTAACCGACTGAGCTAAAGGCCCGTATGGAGGACGCCCACTAGCAAGCTGGATTATGATACCACAAAAGGCGGGATTTGTCAATCCCTTTTTGCGGCTTTTTCGGGCACGTCGCCAAGCAGACTGCCGAGCACGACCGGGCGGGCCAGGTGCGCGGCAAGCTCGCGCGCTGCGGAGAGGACGCCAGGCAGGTCGCATTGGTTGACATAATATATATCTGCCAATGCCTCCCGCTCCAGGGCCAGGGCAACCGGGGCAGGGGCCGCCGGATCAGCGGCCTTGGCGCCGGTGATGGCGCAGAAGACCTCGGGTCGGTGGACCGTCTGCGCGATGGGCCGGCCGAGGCCGGAAGCGCCGACCACGCAAACGGTCCGCCGGGCTTCGGGCGGGATCACGGGCTCATGCGGCAGATGGGCCTTGAGCGGCAGGCCGCGCGAGCCGTCCGCCTCGACAAGGACGAAGTCTGCAAGCTCCGCCAGGCGCGAAAACGAAAGCTGCGGGCAGGTCAGCTTCCCCTCCTTTGCCGGGCTGCCGATGCACACCGGCGCGCCGGCTGCAAGGGCGGCGTAAAGGGCCGCCTCGCTGGGATTCAGGAGAGTTTGAAACTGCGTAGAGGGCCGGATATGGGTGGAGGTGGTGAGCACGACCCGCCCCTGCGGGGCAAGCTCGGCGGCAAGCGCGTGCAGCAGCGTGGTCTTGCCGCCGCTGCCGATGACGGCGGTGACGCCCTGCCGGACGCCGAGCAGACGGGCAAGCGCCTGGGCCATATCACAGTCCTCCCTTCTGAGGGGCGCGCTGCGCCCTTGTGCTTCGGGACGCCCTGCCAGCCGGCGGGGCGTCCCGGGTTTGTTATTCCTGCTCCAGCCAGGCAAAGCGGGTCTGGAAGGCCTGCCGCGCGTGCTCGTTCACGTCCTGGCAGAAGGCCTCATAGCTCTCCAGCAGACGGACCGCCTCCGCCGTGAGGGTGGCCCCGCCGCCGGAGCGGCCGCCGGTGGTGGAGTGCAGCAGGGGGAAGCCCAGCTCCCGCTCCGCCTTTTTGACGATGGTCCAGGCCTTGGAATAGGCCATTTGCATGCTCATGGCAGCCGCGCGCAGAGAATGCGTCTGCTCTACCTGGCGCAGCAGCCGCGCCACGCCTGGGCCGAAGCACTTTTCCTCGGTGAACAGGCGGATGGTCAGGCCGGGATGGAGCTTATGCATCGGGATAGGGCTGACCAAGACGGCGGTACATGGTCTTTTTCACGGCCTTGAAGATGTTTTCATAGCCGGTGCAGCGGCACAGGTGGCCGGACAGGAGCTTGCGCAGCTCGGCGTCGGTATAGAGCTTGCCGCTCTCCAAAATCTCCACGGCGGTGAGCAGGAAGCCCGGCGTGCAGAAGCCGCACTGGATGGCCGCCTCGTCGATAAACGCCTGCTGGATGTCTGACAGCTCGCCGTTGGGGCCGAGCAGACTCTCAAGGGTGCGGATCTGTTTGCCGTCGGCCCAGACAGCCAGATAGATGCAGGAGTTGAACCCCTCGCCGTTGATCAGCACGGTGCAGGCGCCGCACTCGCCCACCTCGCAGCCCTTTTTCACCGAGGTAAGGCGGAAATCGTTGCGAAGCAGATCGGTGAGACTCGCCCGGACGTCGGTCATGCAGGTGACGTCCTTGCCGTTGAGGTTAAAATGGATGATCCGGTACTGGTTTTCCATCACAAAACACCTCCTGCTCGTTTGACAGATTCGATCACACAGCGCTTGGCGGACTCGACCGCCACGTGCTGCCGAAGCGCCTTGGAGGCGCGCCAACTGTCTCTGGGGTTGATATCCGCAAGCACGGTGCGGGCAAAGCGCTCCACGTTTTCCATGGTGACAGGCTGGCCGCACAGCGCCGCCTCTGCAGTGGGTGCGCGCATGGGGATGGGACCGGCCACGCCGTAGGCGATGCGCACCCGCTCAAAGGTCTTTTTGTCGGGCGAGAGCCGCACGTTCACCGAGCAGCCGTTGGTGGCGATATCCAGGGCGTTGCGCATGGCGTATTTGATATAATAGCCGAAGGTATCCTCATAGCTGTCTTTGGGAATGAGAATGGCGGTTTGGATCTCGCCGGGACGAATATCCACCACCTTGGCCTTTTTGTAGAAGTCCCGGATGGGCAGCCGGCGCGCGCCGTCGGGGCCGGTCAGCTCCACCACGGCCTCATAGGCATGGAGGGTGGAGGCGGAGTCGGCGGAGGTAACGCCGTTGCAGGTATTGCCGCCGATGGTGCCGATGTTGCGGATCTGGGGGCCGCCCACCATATCCACCGCCTCGCCCAAAACCCGGATATACTTTTGGATCAGCGGATCGGCGGTGATGTGCGAGAAGGAGGTGAGACTGCCGATGCGCAGATCGCCGTTTTCCTCGAGGCGGACCCCGCGCAGCTCATCGAGCATGTAGATGGAGATGAGCTCCACCCCGGCGCGGTGGCCGTCGCGCATCTGCACGAGCACGTCAGAGCCGCCGGCGATCACATGGGCCTCGGGATGGGCAAGACGCAGGGCGACCGCATCGGCCACGGAGCGGGATTCGTAGTATTCTTTGATGTCATACATAGATCATACCTCCCTCCAGGGATCGTGGATCAGGCCGGCTTTGGTGAAGGCCTTGAACAGATTGTGGGGATTCATCGGCAGATCATCCACCACCACGCCGGTGGCGTTCTCCAGCGCGGCCCGGATGGCCGGGGCCACGGGGCAGGCAGGGGGCTCGCCAAGGGCCTTGGTGCCAAACGGCGAGGTGGGCTCGGGGTTTTCCACAAAGGCAGCCTGGAGCCTGGGATGGTCCATAAAGGAGGAGAGCTTGTAGTCAAGCAGGTTGTTGTTGAGCGGCTTGCCGGTCTTCTCGTCCCACAAAAGCTGCTCGGACAGGGCGTAGCCGATGCCCATGGACATGCCGCCGTGGACCTGCGCCTCGGCAAGCTGGGGGTTGATGAGCTTGCCGCAGTCGTGGACGTTGAGGATCTTGTCCACGGTGATCCGGCACATGGGGATATCCACGGTGATCTCGGCGCAGCAGCAGCCGAAGGAATAGGCGTTGTTTTTGATCTGATAGGTGGACTCGGCGGTCAGGTGGACCGAGTGGGTCAGCGAATAGAAGGCCTCGGTTGCAAGGTCCTTGAGACTCACCAGGATCCGGCCGTCCACGGTGCGGACAATGTTGGAATCGATGATCTCCATGTTGGAAACCGGGCAGCGGGTGATCTCACAGGCATAGTCCAAAATCTTCTGCTTTAAGATCGCGCCGGTCTGCGCGATGGAGAAGCCCACCACGTAGGTCTGCCGCGAGGCATAAGCGCCAAGGCCGAAGGGAGTGACGTCAGTATCCTGGGTGGAAATCACATGCACGTCGCGATAGTCCTTCAGGCCAAGCACGTCGGCAGCCATCTGCGCATAGGCGGTGTCGGCGCCCTGGCCGATCTCGGTCTCGCCCACCTGGAGCTGGATCGAGCCGTCCTGGTTGAGCACCATGCGGCAGGACGAATGCTCCAGCGAGATCGGCCACACCGCGGTGTTGTACCAGAACGTGGCCATGCCGATGCCCTTGCGCACGTCGCCGGTCTGACCTCGGTAGGCCGCGTGCTTGCGGCTGTAGTCCATGATCTGCTCAGCCTTGTCGAAGCACTGGTTGAAGGTGTCGTAGTACAGCTCGTTTTTGCTGAAGCCGTCCTTGTAGCCAACGGGCATAAGGTGTGCCCGGCGGTAGGCCAGCGGATCCGCGCCGATGGCCCGGCAGATATCGTCGATGTGGCACTCCCCTGCCCAGCTTGCCTGGGGCATGCCGTAGCCGCGCATGGCGCCGGCGGCGGACTTGTTGGTGAAGACGGTCCAGGCGTCGCCCTCAAAATTGTCGCAGGGATAGAGCTGCGGGAAGGAGCCCAGCGCCTTGGCCGCAATGGAGTGGCCGTGGGAGGCATAAGCGCCCTGGTTGGAATAGAGCTCCACCTTCCGCGCGGCAAAGCTGCCGTCGGGCCGGACGTAGGAGATCAGATGGAAGCGGATGGCGTGGCGCACGCGGTTGGAGACGAAGGTGTCCTCCCGCGGGACGTCCAGCTTGACCAGGCGGCCGCCGAGCTGCATGCAGATCCAGGCAACCAGCGGCTCATAGAGGGTGTCCTGCTTGTTGCCGAAGCCGCCGCCGATGTAGGGCTTGATGACACGGATGCGGCCCCAGTCCACGCCCAGAGCCTGTCCCACGGTGCGGCGGACGATGTGCGGGATCTGGGTGGAGGATACCACCACGATCTTGCCGGACTCTTCATAGGCATAGGCGATATGGTTTTCGATGTGGCAGTGCTGGACGGTGGCGGTGTCGTACCACTTGTCCACGCAGATCAGGCCCGGCTCGCGGATAGCGGCCTCATAGTCGCCCTTGCGGATGGAGGTGTGCTTGAGCACGTTGTCAGGATAGTCCTCGTGCAAAACCGGCGCGCCGGGCTCCATGGCCTTCTGCGCATCGAGCACAAAGGGCAGCGTTTCATACTCAACCTTGACCAAGCGGGCGGCCTGGGCTGCCGCAACCTCATTTTCAGCCACAACGGCGGCCACATCGTCGCCGTAGTAGCGCACATGGCGGTTGAGCAGATAGCGGTCGGCGATATCCTGATGGGCTTCCTCCACCGACCAGGGGTGACCGGCCGTGGGGAACGGAAGATCCGGCACGTCAAAGCAGGTAAAGATCCGGACCACGCCGGGGACCTGCAGCGCCTGAGAGATGTCCACGGACTTGACGATGCCATGCGCCACGGTGGAGCGAACCACCCGCGTGATCAGCGCGTTTCTGTCGCAAAGATCGTCGGTGTACTTGGCGCGGCCCGTGGCCTTGTCGAAGGCGTCAACGCGGGCGACGCTCTTGCCTACAGATTGCATACAACCAGCCTCCTTTTCCGTCGGGGACGGGGCGAAGCCCCGTCAAATGCTTCTGGTTATTCAAATACAGTATACCACGGTTTTTTGCAAACCGGAAGCAAAACTTCGTTATTCTGCGAATAATCCAACGATTTCCACAAATCTGATGGTCCCGGATTGTCAAACATCACAAGAGGCCCGTTGAGAAATTGACTTTTCCCCGGTTATCCCGTATAATACAGCCAGAATGATCCCAGAGCCGGGAGGCAGACATGGACGTTGGCATTGTGATTTTGGCGGCGGGCAACGGCGCCCGCTTTGGCGGCAACAAGCTTTTGGCCCCTCTTGCGGGCCAGCCGGTGGTCGGGCATGTGCTTGCGCTGGTCCCGGCAAAGCTTTGCGCGCGCACAAGGCTTGTGACCCAATATCAGGCGCTCTTTGCGCTGGGCGCGGCGCACGGCATCCCGGTGATCCGCAACGACAGGCCGGAGCTTGGGCAAAGCCACTCGGTCCGGCTGGGCGTGCAGGCGCTTGCAGACGCCGACGGCATCCTCTTTTTGGCCGGAGATCAGCCCTGGGTGCGCAAGCAGACTGTGACGGCCCTGCTGGAGCTGTTTGCCCAGCATCCGGAGCGCATTGTCGGCGCCAAAGTAGGCGAGCGGCTGCGCAACCCCTGCGTCTTTCCCCGGTCCTTGTACCCGGAGCTGCTTTCGCTCGAGGGCGACACCGGCGGCCGCCCGGTTCTGATGGCTCACCGGGCGCTGTGGCTGGGGCTGGAAACTGACCCCGCGGAGCTGCGGGATATCGACCGCCGTGAGGATCTGCCCGACACGGAAGCCGGGCGCAGCGCACAACACGCAACGAATTTGGAGGGTTGAGTATGCCAAGCACACTGGACTATCTCACCTGGCGGGGCGATCTGCTCTTTACCGAGCGGCCCTTGAACCGGGTGGACAATCTGATTTTTTCCCATCTGGCCTATTTAAATCTGGAGGGCCTGGTCCCCGGCCCCGGCGAGGGTGCGCCCGTGCCGCTTTGCGAGGTGCTTGCGCGCTATACCAAAGCCGGGATCGACCAGTCGCGGCGCTATCAGGACCCCGGGCCCCTGCTGCGCAAGGCGGGCGTCTGCCCGCGCTTTGCCCAGGTGGGCGTGGACGGCTTTGTGAACCAGGTGGACAACGACCGGCAGATCCAGTTTGCCGCTATGACCTTTCATCTGCCCGATGGCAGCCGGTACGTTGCCTTCCGCGGCACCGACAACTCCATCGTGGGCTGGCGGGAGGATTTCAACACCACCTTCCTGGCCAAAACCCCCGGGCAGGAGGCTGCCGCGGCGTATCTGAGCGCGCAGGCTGCGTGCCCGCTCTACGTCGGCGGCCACTCCAAGGGCGGCAATCTGGCGATGTACGCCGCAGCCTTCTGCGCGCCCTCGGTGCAGGACCGGATTATGAAGGTATGGACCAACGACGGCCCCGGCTTTCACGGAGAGATTTTGGACGCGCCGGGCTACGCGGCCATTCTGGGGCGGGCGGAGCTGATCGTGCCGCAGGACTCGATGGTGGGTATTTTGCTCTCCTCCAAGCTGGAGCCCATCGTGATACAGTCCTCCGCCTCGGGCCCGATGCAGCACAACCCGGCCACCTGGCAGGTATCGGGCACCGACTTTGTGCCGGCGCAGGGGCTTTCCGCCATGAGCCAGTTTTTGGACCAGACCCTGGACCGCTGGAACGAGGAGCTGACCGACAGCCAGCGCCAGACTGTGATCACCGCGGTCTTTGACGCGCTCGACGCCAGCGGCGCGACCACCATGTCGCAGATCAACGACAACCGCTGGGTGTGCTACAACGCCATCTTAAAGGCCGCCAGAGGCATGGAGCCGCAGGTGCAAAAGACCATCACGGACTCTTTGAAAAAGCTCGCCAGCGCCGGGAAGGACATTCTCTTTGACGAGGCCAAAAAGGTCTTTGAAAAGCGCCGGACCGAGCAAATCAGCGATTGACAAAACCGGTATTTTGGAATACAATTTATAAAGGAGTGTGTTTGCCCCAGCGCATACGCGCAGGCTGTCCGCTCCGCAAAAATCCACAAAAAAGGAAGTGAAGCATCATGGACGCAGGGCCTAGCGGCAGCACAGTTCCGGGCCGAAGTCGGATCAAGGCAGCGCCTGTGCGTCATGGGTGCTTTGCTTGATTTTGGCCTGTGTGCCTGCTGTCTGGTTCTACCGGGGCGCTCGCCCCAAAAAACTGGATTAGGAGGTTCGATATGGCAGAACATACCGTCATCATGGAGACTACCCTTCGCAAGCTCCTTGGTGAAAAAAAGTATTCCACGCTGCGTGACATTCTCGTCACCATGAACCCCGCTGACATCGCCGCCATTTTTGACGAGATGGAAGAAGACCGTCTGCCCCTGCTCTATCGGCTGCTGCCGAAGGAGCTGGCCGCCGACGTGTTTGTCGAGATGGACCAGGAGGCCCAGGAGCTGCTGATCCGCGGCTTCTCGGACTCTGAGCTGAAGGAAGTCATCGACGAGCTCTTCGTGGACGATGCGGTCGATATCGTGGAGGAAATGCCCGCAAACGTGGTGCGAAGGATCCTCTCTCAGGCTGACCCTGAGATGCGCAAGTCGATCAACGAGATCCTGCGCTACCCCGAATACTCCGCCGGCTCCATCATGACCACGGAGTATATCTCCCTGCGGCCGAAGATGACCGTTGCAGAGGCCATCACCCGCATCCGCCGCACCGGCATTGACAAAGAGACCATCTACACCTGCTATGTGACCAAGGACCGGACCCTCATCGGCGTTTGCACGGTGAAGGATCTTCTGTTGTGCGAGGACGACGAGCAGACCATTGAGTCGATCATGCACACCAACGTCATCTCCGTGAGTACCCACGACGACCAGGAAGAGGTCGCCCAGATGTTCTCAAAGTACAACTTCATGGCTCTGCCCGTGGTGGACGCCGAAAGCCGCCTGGTCGGTATCATCACCTTCGACGACGCGATGGACGTCATGGAAGAAGAGGCCACCGAGGATATCGAAAAGATGGCCGCTATCATCCCCTCGGAAAAGCCCTACATGAGCATGAGCCCCTTTGAGATCTGGAAAAACCGTATCCCCTGGCTGCTGCTGCTGATGGTCTCGGCCACCTTCACCGGCATGATCATCTCCCACTTTGAAGACGCGCTGCAGGCCCTGGTGGTCCTCACCGCGTTTATCCCCATGCTGATGGACACCGCCGGCAACTCCGGCTCCCAGGCCTCGGTCACGGTGATCCGTGGTCTGAGCCTGAACGAGCTGGACTTCTCCGACATCTTCCAGATCATCTGGAAGGAGGTCCGCGTTGCCGTGCTGTGCGGTCTGACGCTTGCCGCCGCCTGCTTCCTGAAGATCTATCTGGTGGACAATCTGCTGCTGCACAGCTTTGTGGGCGTAGACCGCAAGTTCCTTGTGATCGGCGTGATCTGCATCACCCTGTCCATTACCGTGCTGTTTGCCAAGGTGGTGGGCTGTGTGCTGCCGCTGGTCGCGAAAAAGCTGGGCTTTGACCCCGCGGTCATGGCCTCCCCCTTCATCACCACCATTGTCGACGCGCTGTCGCTGTTGGTCTACTTCGGCGTGGCCCGCCTGTTCTTGCAGATATGACCCGTCTTCGCTACAAATGTCTGGTTCTGGACCATGACGACACAGTGATGGACAGCACAAGCTTTGTGCACCACCCGGCCTTTCTCGTCGCCATGGAGCAGATGCGCCCGGGCTACACCATGAGCCTGGAGGATTATTTCCGCATGAACTTCCACCCCGGCTTTGTGGAGTTCTGCAAGCAGACCCTGCACTTCACCCAGGCAGACTTCGATCTGGAGGTCCGCCTGTGGCAGCAATACATCGACACGCATGTGCCCACCGCCTACCCCGGCATGGCCCGGATCATCCGGCGGCAGAAGGCGCTGGGCGGCTTCGTGTGCGTGGTAAGCCACTCCTTCAGCCGCAACATCCTGCGCGACTACCGGGAAAACGATCTGCCCGAGCCGGATCTGGTCTATGGCTGGGAGCTTCCGCACGAGCAGCGCAAGCCGGACCCCTACGCGCTCGATCAGATCATGGCCCGGCTGGATCTGAAGCCGAAGGATCTTTTGATGGTGGACGATCTCAAGCCCGGCTATGAGATGGCCAAGGCCCGGGGCGTGGACTTTGCCGCGGCCGCCTGGGCCTATGACATCCCGGAAATCCGCGACTATATGAAAAAGGGCGCAGACGTTTACTGCACTGACCCTGCCGAGCTGGAGCACTGGCTGTTTGACGAAGCATAACAAAACGATCCGAGGAGCGACGCCGCTCCCCGGATCGTTTTTTTGCGTGTGGATCAATAGCCGGGATTTTCGTTTTTCACAAAGGTCTTGGCTTCCTCTTCGCCCCGCAGGACGCGCAGGCCGCCCAGAGCCAGAGAGAGCATCTCATCCTCGCCTGCGTAGACCACCACAGGCGCAATGAACTCCACGTGCTCGCGGATGTACTCGGTGATATACTTGGAATAGGCAATGCCGCCGGTGAGCAAAATTGCGTCCACCTTGCCCTTGACGTAGGGCGCGCACTTGGCGATGTTCCTGGCAATGTTCAGCGCCATGGCGTCATAGATGAGCTTTGCATGCTCGTCGCCGGCCACGTCGCTGTGGAAGCCCTTGAAGTCCGCGATTTCCTTGCTCATGGCGCAGTCGTAGGAGATGGGGCCCTCCACCGTGCAGCCGGTGATCTCGCCGCGCAGGTTCATCTGCTTGAGCGCGTCAGCCTCGACGGTCTCGGGCATCTTGGGGTTGAGCTTTTCCACGCAGGCCAGAACACCCACCTTGACCTCGTCATACCCCATGGAACGCAGGGCGCCGACGGTGTTGTCGATGATGGCCTTCTTCTGCTCGAGCGTGGGATAGGGCACCATGCCGCCGTCCACGGCGACCAGGAGCTTGTGATAGTTGGGGATCTCAAAGGCGGTGAAGTGGCTCATCACGGCAGGACTTTCTGTTTGACTTCCGGCCAAAGAGCTTTCGCTGGCATCCCGCCAGCGCAAAGCAGCTCATGCGCCTTGGCATTCCCCTGTCGTTTCAG
>ONCN01000141.1 GCA_900316335.1 uncultured Eubacteriales bacterium
TCTTTGGAGCCCAAAGAACGGTTCCCCCCAGCCCCCCTTCCAAGAAAGGCATAAGGGGTATAAATGGAAAGTTTTTACTCAGGATTTTATAAGTGATATTTTTCGTGAAATTGCAGAAGTTTAGACCCTTTTATGGGTTTCTCGGAAAGGGGTTTGGGGGAAGGGATGTATTTCAAAGCCTACCTTCAGACTCAAATCCGGAGGACTTTGAGCAGAAGCGTCAAGCACAAATGCACGCTTTTGCAGAACACATACAACAACCTGTAAAAGGAGAACAATAGTATGGATATCATAAACTTATTGTCTGGTGTTTCAGTTTCACGGTTCGTTGAACTTCTGCGGTCCATCTATATGTCTGGAGCTTATTCTTACGATCCGATGTGTGAACCGGAACCAGAGGAACCCACGGATGGTGAGCTTCTGGGGATGATCGTTGACTTCTTTGGTGGAGCGGATGCGGTATTCGCCGACAAAGAGAAGCACGATGACTTAGCTGAGGGAGATCCTGTATGAGCAAGGCATCCCAGCGGAAAGGTGCACAGGGTGAGCGTGAGCTGGCAAAGCTCCTCGAGGCAGAGGGCTATCCCATGGAGCGGGGCGGCCCTTGCTTTGGGACCGTTCCGGATCTTGTGGGGCTGCCGGGGATTCACGTTGAAGTCAAGCGGGTGGAGAAGCTGAACGTATCTGAGGCCATGCGACAGGCCGAGCGGGACGCAGACCGTTTTTTGGACGGGGCTCCGGCGGTCTTCCATCGGAGAAACCGGGAGCCCTGGCTGGTGACCATGCGTCTGTCTGATTGGCTGGCGCTCTATAAGACCAACCAAGAGAGAAAGGAGTGTTCTATATGAAACGTTGTAAATCCATTTTGATCATCGGCATTCTGGCGCTGGCCCTTGTCTTGTCCGGCATCCTGGTGACGGTTTTCTGTTCGGTTCCGCTGCGGACGATCCGGGCCAGCATGGTCCGGGAAACGGTCCTCCAGACCGATGCTATGATCCTGGAGCGCGACGGACTGCGGCTGCGGGTCCTGGATCTGGAATGCGGCGAGACCTTCACGATCAAGCCGGTGCGGACCAGAAAAGCCGGGCCAAGCTCAGACGGGCTGCGGCCCGTCCGCTGCCTGGTGCAGACGGAGACAATTCTGATTGAGACCGCGCCGGGCGTGGTGATCGTCACGCATTTGGAAACAGGCCGGCAATACGCAATTCCCTTCCCGTGAGGCATCAGAAGGGCCCAGAAACGCAGATTCCGTCCTGGCAAGGAAGAATGGCAGGGAGCGTTTATGCGCGGTAAAAGACGGAGGTGAAAGCCATGCAGCACAAATTGACGCCAAAGCAGTCTGCTTTTGT
The DNA here is from genome assembly GCA_900316335.1 of uncultured Eubacteriales bacterium. Taxonomy (GTDB): domain Bacteria; phylum Bacillota; class Clostridia; order Oscillospirales; family Oscillospiraceae; genus JAFRPC01. The sequence continues at coordinate 1,350 of ONCN01000141.1, forward strand.
ACACGAATACATGATCGATCTGAACGCAACACAGGCGGCGATCCGGGCCGGGTATTCCGAAAAGACGGCAAACCGGATCGGGGCCGAAAACTTGTCAAAACCAGTTATTCAAAGGGCAATCCGGGAGCAGCAGCAAGAAATCGAACGGCGGGTCATGATCACTGTGGAATGGGTGCTTTCCCAGACTGCCGCGATTGCAGCAGATGAAGACGCCAGAACAGCGGACCGGCTCAAGGCCCTGGAGCTGCTGGGCAAGCACCTGGGCATCTGGGAGAAGCATTCGGACGAAGCAGCACGGGAGATCCGGGTGGTATTTGAAGATCCGGAAATGGCAGCGTGGGGAGAATGAGCCATTTCCAGGGAGGCACCCTGTTATCTGCACGACAATCCAGAAAACCGGACAGAGCGGGTCCGTATACAGGCAACAAAAAAGGAGCAGGGGGGCTGATGCCTCCTCGCTCCTTTTCTCCTGCGGCATTGCCCCAGAACGCTGTGAACCCGCTCAACCTTGATCCTAGGGCTCCTGGACATTCGTAATCAGATCGCCCACATCGCAGTCCAGCAGGGAGCACAAGCGGCCCAGAACCTCCCAGGACACCGGCTCGTGTTCTCTGAGCTGCTGTATGACACGTTCTCCGAGGATCTTCTCCTTCCGCAGCCGATAGGTGGAGAAGCCCTTCTCCTTCAAAGCTGCGAGCACATCAATCTTATATTGCAGCGGCATGAGACCACCCCCTTCTTGACTGTTATTATACACCGTAGATACACACAACACAAGTGTATATAATTCACAAATCATACACACAAAGTTTGTGCATACTGAAGAATAGACAAACACACAATATAGGTGTATACTATTACCAGATCGAGGGACCACTGCGGACGAAAGAAAGCAAACACTTGCCGCATCCCTGCTTCAACTTGAATACAGAAACGGAGGCACACAATATGATACTGACATCAGATGAACGGGAATTCTTGGATCTCTTGCGCAGAGCGGATGAGGAGCTAAAGGGGATCATCTTTAGAATGGTTCTGCTGACGAGCAAGCATGGCATTCCTTTTCTGAATGCGATGCAAGGTCCGGCCCTTGCCGGCGATCGGGAGGCTGTTCAGAACATCATCCAGGAGTGGGAAGCCAAGGACGCAACAACGCAATAAATCAAATCTGAGAGGGCTAGAGCCGCAGAGCTCTGGCCCTGCTTTTCGTTTATTGAGATTGTCGTTGAAATTGAAATATTGACAACCCACCAAAAAGATGCTATATTGTTTTTGCGGGCAACTTAGCTTATGACACTTGGGTTATTTGTTCCCGGCTCCGCAGAGTCGAACATAGTCCCTCTTTTTTGGCGCGAATTTGGCGCAAATCGTTGCGCCAAGAGGTGGATCGACCTACTAAGAACTGATACGAAAAATACCGGAATTCGCTGAAATAGCTATGTTTTTGGCGTTTTCTGATACGAAAAAATACGGTCTGAGGCAAGCTACGAACCAGTAGGTCGGGGGTTCGAGTCCCTTCCGGCGTACCAGAATGACGGAACGTTCAAATGATCTTTGCGTTCCGTCATTCTTTTTGCTTTTTGACTCGAACAATTCAATCCGACAGTCCGGTGGACTGTCGGGCGCCGCCGTCCTCGCCGGCGCATCCTCTGTTTCGCCGCTGGCGAAACGCAAACGAGTCCCTTCCGGCGTACCAGAATGACGGAACGTTCAAATGATCTTTGCGTTCCGTCATTCTTTTTATTCCGCAGCGGATGCCGGCGGGGCGGCAGCCATCAGACATGAGGAGGTCAGACGTTATGATCAAGCCGAAGCATATTTGTCCCGGCGATACGATCGCCATTGTAAGCCTGTCAGCCGGTACGCTTGGCGAGAGCTGGGCCATCCACAAGCTGCATATTGCCCGGCAGCGCCTTGAGCAGGATTATCGGCTCAAGGTCAAGGTCATGCCAAATGCCCTCAAGGGCCGGCAGTACCTGTATGAGCACCCCGAGGCCCGGGCCGCAGACTGGATGCAGGCCTTCCGGGATCCCGAGGTGAAGGCCATCTTCAACGCCATCGGCGGCGACGATACCATCCGCCTGTTGCCCTACGTTGATTTCGACGTCATCCGGCAAAACCCCAAGATCTTCACCGGCTTTTCCGACACGACCTCCAATCACTTTATGATGCACAAGGCCGGGGTCATGTCCTACTATGGCGCGACGATCATGACGAACTTTTCCGAGTATGTGAAGATCAACGACTATACCGCCAAGGCCATCTGGGACACCCTGTTCGAGCCCAAGCCGGAGCTCGAGATCCCGTCTGCGCCCTATTGGTATGACGATGAGGACGAGAAGATCTGGTGGAGTGAGGAAAACGTCAACACCCAGCGCCAATACCATCCAGAGCTTGTTGGCTATGAGCTTTTGCAGGGCAGCGGCGTGGCGGAGGGTGAGCTGCTTGGCGGCTGCATCGACGTGTTCCCGGAGTTGATTGGCACCCCGCTGTGGCCCGACAAGGAAGGCTGGCGCGGCAAGCTCTTGTTTGTCGAAACCAGCGAGGTGGATCTGCCCGAAGAGTATCTGACCTGGTATCTGCGCGGCCTTGCAGCCCAGGGAATCTTTGACGTGATCTCCGGCATCCTTGTGGGCAAGCCGGCCCGCCGCAGCAAATATGAGCCGTACAAGGCTGTATGGCGCAAGGTCGTGGGCTTTGAGGCCGGGCGGCCGGATCTGCCCATCTTGTATAACGTGAACTTCGGCCACGCCGAGCCCATCGGCGTTCTGCCCATCGGCGCGCGCTGCCGCCTGGATGCAGAGCACAAAACGCTGACGCTGCTTGAGCCCGCCACCGCTTGATCCGTACCTGGGCAAGCCCTGCGGCAAGCGCAGCACTCCGGCATCTGCCCGGATCAGACAAAGCAGCCCCGTCCTTCCGGCCCTATGGCCTTGGAAGAACGGGGCTGCCTCTATTTGCTGTCCGTCTACAGCTTGCCCTGCTCGTGCAGGATCTGCTCCACCAGAGTGACGCACTCATACACCAGCGCGTCGCAGTGGGGCTTTTTTTCGCCGCCTAGCGCCTTGTTGCGCCGCAGCAGGTCTGCGCAGTCGAGCATCCCGTCGTGGCTTGCCCGCAGCGCCTGATAATAGGTCGCGGGATTGTCAATGCCAAACAACCCCAGCACCACAAGACCGCCTGTGATGGCGCCGCAGGCAGCAGCGCGCTTGAGTCCGCCGCCGAAATTCGCGCAGATCCCCATGGCCTGCTGCTCGGTCAGCCCGGCGTCCTCGGCAAAGGGGATCACCACTGACTGCCCGCAGTTGTAGTGCGGCGAAACGACCGCCCGAAGCTGCTTCGCCCTGTCCAGATATTTGCTCATGTTGTCCTCCTGTGCGATTTTCTATATCTTACCACAAATCTCTGCGCGAGGCAAGTATGGCAGCGCAAAAAGCTGCCGCCGGGGCAGCGCCCCGGCGGCAGACAGCGTTCAGGACCAATCTCAGGCCTTCCACAGCCCGTGCAGATTGCAGTAGGCATAGACGGCCTGCACCTCGTCGCCCTGGCAAAGGCTGAAGCAGACCTTCGGCTCCATGCCCGGCTGCAGCTTTTTGCGCTGGTTGCCGAGCCTGGTCTCGATGGCGACCCACTCAATGTAGTGCTCGGGGAGCATGGGATGGGCAGCAGAGCCCACGCAGACGGTGACGACGTTGTCACTTACGGTGAACACCGGGACGTGCTTTTCCAGCGATGCGTCCGTCGTGCCGGGGATCAGCTCCTTCATGGGCTCGCCGCAGCAAACCACAGGGACTCCGGTTTTCTTCACCACGGCGATGATCTGCCCGCAATGGGCGCAGCGATAAAACTTCATTTCCATCGTGTTTTCCTCCTCAATAGTTTTCGGCGTTGAGTTCGAAATAGCTCTTGGGATGGGCGCATACGGGGCAGAGCTCGGGCGCGTTGGTGCCGACCACGATATGGCCGCAGTTCCGGCACTCCCAGATCTTGACCTCGCTCTTGGCAAAGACTTCCTGTGCCTGGACGTTGCGAAGCAGGGCACGGTAGCGTTCCTCGTGGTGCTTTTCGATGGCGCCGACCATGCGGAACTTTTCCGCAAGCGCGGGGAAGCCCTCTTCCTCGGCGGTCTTGGCAAAGCCCTCATACATATCGGTCCACTCGTAGTTCTCGCCGTCGGCGGCAGCCGCGAGGTTTTCTGCGGTGGTGCCGATGCCGCACAGCTCCTTAAACCAGAGCTTTGCGTGCTCCTTCTCGTTGTCCGCCGTCTTCAAAAACAGGGCGGCGATCTGCTCAAAGCCCTCTTTCTTGGCCTTTGAGGCAAAATAGGTGTACTTGTTTCTGGCCTGGGACTCTCCGGCAAAGGCGGCCTCCAGATTTTTCTCGGTCTGGGTGCCGGCGTAGGGATTCTTAGGGGCGGGCACCGGCTCAAATACGCCGGTTCGCTTGCACACGGGGCACTGCTCCGGCGCGG
>ONCN01000118.1:0-2203 GCA_900316335.1 uncultured Eubacteriales bacterium
GTCATCCGACCTTACCCCTCCACCGCCCTTGCGGGCGGTCCCCCTCCCCTTGGCAGGGGAGGTTTTGTCCCGGGCCATCATTCCGGCCTGCACCGCGCCAGCCGGCAATGCACCCTCGTAGGGGCGGCCATTGGCCGTCCGCGGCAGGGACCATCAAACAAAACACGCCGATGCAAATCCGTAAAAACCAAACGGGGTACGGATTTGCATCGGCGTGTTGCATTTTGGGGAATGATACCGCGGACGAGCGATGCAGCACAGTCCGGTGGATTGTGCTGTATTTTATCCCCCCTGCAAGGTCACGTGGTCGATGGGTGCGGTATTACGGGGCGGCTGCTTCTTCAATGTGGTAGGAGTTGCGTTCGATGGTCAGATCGAAGGTATGCGTTTCGCCGGTGGGGGAGACGAGGATGAGGCGGGTTTGGCCGGTGCGGGTGAGCTCGGCGTTGACCATCCAGCTTTCGATGTCTTCCTCATATTCGATGCTCACCGTGCCGTAGGACGGGTCCTCGAGATAGACGGTGTAGGTGTCGTCAAACTCTAGGTTCAACTCGCCGCCCTCGACGAGAAGGGTGGTGCTGTAAACCTGGCGCGCGCCTGTAAAGGCCAGCACCGTGACTGCAAGCACGATCGCAAGGCTGATGCCAAAGCCCGCCAGGCGCAAGCGCTTGCTGCGGAAAATCAACAGCGGGTAGGCCAGCACCGTGACGATGCAAAACAGGGCGCTGAGCAGATGGTTGGGGAAGAACGAGCGCGCCTCTTGCAGAAAGCCGAAGGCGTGGGAGCCCACAAAGAGCAGCATCGGGACCAAAATCAGCAGGCTCCACCATTTCTCCTTGCGCATATACCAGCCCACGTAGCCCATGGGGAAGGTAAAAAGCGTCCACACAAACCAGGCCGGGTAATACCGGAACAACTGCCAGCCCAGGGCGGAGAACGGAACCTGGACGAGATACACCAGCGGCTGGCTGATGAGGAAGAACACAAAGCACTTGAGCGCCGAATCCAGAGGCGTTTTGCTGTTGACGATGATCAGGATGCCGAAGAGCACCCAGCACTCAAAGCTGATGCTGATGTCGGCAAAGGACGTATCCTTTGCCGCGGGCAAGATGGCCATCACCGCCGTATACACCCCGGCGAGCACCGCCCAGACAATCAGCTTCGGCCAGGTGAGGTTGATCGAACCGAAGCGTTTTTTCATAAGCTACCTTCTTTCTTGCGCAGCGCCTTTGCGCGGGCTGCGGTTAAGACGAAATTGCGCCGGGTTGGTTCCGGGATATTTGCTTCGCAAATGCGATATGCGGCTTACGCCGCGCGATATATTTGCTTTGCAAATGCGATATACAATAAACACCTTCCCCAAACGTAATTGCCCGTCAGACGGGCGTGCTTCTATCTATTCTATCTTAATCATACAAGGGAAACCGCCGTTCGTCAAGAACCGCTTTTGACGCCGGGTCTGGCCCGCACGGAAGGGCGGGGCATACGAGCGCCGGAAGACGCAGCGCAAGAATAAAAAGCAGGCGCAGGGCGGGGCAGATCCCCATCCTGCGCCTGCTTGGCGCTGTGTTGCTGCGGTCAATCAAAATGCTCGCGGCGGCGGGCGGTCTCCTCGCAGGAACTTCCGCACGGCAAAGAGGATGCCGATCGAGATCACGCTGAGCAGAACAGACAGGGTGTCGCCGTGGTGCAAGATCAGATACCGCGTGACCGCAAACAGAAGGACCTCCACCATCGAGGTCAGATCGTGGCGGCACAGCAGCTTGACCAGCTCGATGCCGATGAGCGCGTCAAACAGATATTCCAGATAGCTGCCAAGGCCGTCGAGCCCGAAGAATGCCCAATACTGCCGGATGAAGAACATATGCGCAAGGATGCCCACCGCGATCATGATCGCCGCCACCAGCTCCATGCCGCTGACCGTATAAAACAGCACCTTGCGGATTTTGTGAAGGATCTTTGCCATACCGCACCTCCCAAACCGTTTGTATCAGTATACCATATGCCGCCCGGTTTGGCAAGCACATGGGCGACAAAAAGCAGAGAAAGCAGCACAGTGCCGCACAGAGGAGGCCGAGCCGCGCACCCCAAAACCTCCCCTTTTAAGGGGAGGGGGACCGCCCGCAAGGGCGGTGGAGGGGTAAGGTCGGATGACCGCGTTCTATCGTAAAAGCATCACGCCCGGCAGCCAACCCCTCCGCCC
>ONCN01000118.1:2228-9203 GCA_900316335.1 uncultured Eubacteriales bacterium
TCACGCCCGGCAGCCAACCCCTCCGCCCCAGCGTGCGCGCTGGGGCACCTCCCCTTGGCAGGGGAGGTCAAACTCCAAAACCTCCGACCGGTCCAAAGAGCGGAGGTGTCCGGAATGGCGCTTCGCGACGGGTCGATGTGCGACGCGTAGCTAGTCCCTTGGGAGTCATCGACCCCTACGGGCTCTAAGGATCGTGGCGCTTCGCGACGGGTCGATGTGGTCAGCGGCCACTACGGGGCTCTGAGGATCGTGGCGCTGCGCGACTGGCCGCTGTGGTCAGCGGCCACTACGGGGCGGGTGCCGCTACGGGGCGGTGCGGGGTATCTGTTGTTGGTTGGATCAGACGGCGGCTTGGGATGTGCGGCTCCAGCTTCTGCACAGAAGCAGCGCAATCACGGTGGAGATCACCGTCGTCACAGCGTTTGCATAGATGATACCGTCCAGCCCGAACAGGCGCTCCATGACGTAGAGCACCGGCACAAACACCAGCCCCTTCTGCATCAGGGAGGTCAGCGTGGCGTAGCTGACCTTGCCGGTGCCCTGCAGATAGGTGGAGCACATCTGATACACACCCTCCACGGGCACAGCCAGCACCGTGCCCAGCATCATGTGCGCGCCGAGCGCGATGATCTCTTCATCCGGGCTGAAGGCCGCCATAAACTGCGACCGGAACACAAAGAAGACGGCGGACAGCACCGCGGCAAGGCCCACGCACACGCCGCCGACGCCCAGAACGATCTTCCGCAGGCGGGCAAAGTCCTTCTGCCCGAACACGTAGGAAATGGCAGGCTGCACACCCATGCAAATTCCCATCAGAACCATCGGAATGACCATGGCGGTCTTGCCGCTGACGCTGCGGGCGGCCACGGCTACGTTGCCATAGCTTACCGCAAGCCGGTTGGAGAAGGCCGAGCTGAAGCTCATAAGCAGGGTGCTTGCCGCCATGGGCAGGCCAAGCCCCAGCACCCGCAGCGAGACGTCCTTGCGCAGGGAACAATCCTTGATCGACAGGGAAAACGCCGGCTTTTTTGTCACCGCGACCAGCAGCAGCACCATGCTCACGACGTTGCCGACCACGGTGGCAAGCGCAGCGCCGGTGCAGCCCCAGCGGAAGACGGAAATAAAAAGCGGATCGAGCACCACGTTGAGCCCGGTGCCGATGAGGGAGGCGACCATCGCGTTTTTGACGTCGCCGTCGGCGCGGACGGTGTTGCCCAGCGCGCCGCTGAGGACCATAAAGGGCGCGCCAAGCGCCAGCACCCGGAGATACTCGGCGGTGTAGGCGGCGGTTTCCTCGTTTGTGCCCAAAAGCGAAAGCAGGGCCGGCATCCCGGCGAGCACCAGCACCATCAGCAGCAATCCGACGCCAAGCGCTGCGTAGACCACAAAGGCGCTGTATTTTTTCACGAGCTCGGTCTTGCCCGCGCCCAGCGCGATGGCGCAGGCGGTACAGCCGCCGAAGCCGATCAGCGTGTTGAAGGCGGAGATGGCGGAGAAAACCGGGCTTGCCAGCGAGATGGCGGCAAGCTGAAAGCGATCGCCTGTCCGGCCGATAAAGAATACGTCCGCCATGTTATACAGCACGGTGACCATCATGATCAGAATGACCGGAAGGCTCATCTTCAAAAGAAGCTGCCCGATGCTGCCCTCCCGCATCAGCGTTTCATGTTTCACAACTATCATCCTCCAAATAAATCCGACACTTGTTTTTTTAATCTGAGCATAGTATACTGCAAGCAGGAGCCTTGTGCAACCGATAATATTCAGATAAGTGTCGGAATAAAGGAGTGTCGCCCTTGAACGTAAAGAATAATCGTCTGCTGCGCCAGACGGACGAACGGATCGTTTACACGGTCTATCAGATGATCACCGAGGAGCACCGCCCCATCGCGAAGATCACCGTGCGGGAAATCTGTGAGCGGGCAGAGATCCACCGCTCCACCTTCTACGCCCATTACCAGGACGTCTACGATTTGGTGGAGCGGGTGGAGTCCAGCATGTCCCGGCAGTTGACCGAGCGCTTTTTTCACAAGCTCGACGAAAAGGCGTCGTCCAGGGCGTGCTTTGCCGAGCTGTTCTCGTTTATCAAAGAGCACCGGGAATTCTACCTGTATGATTTGGGCGAGGGCAGAATGCTCGGCGTTCTGCAGCTTGCAAGCGATCTGCTCAACGAGCGCTATCTGCAGGCGCAGGTGGGACCCAAAACCTTCGGCGCCCAAAGCCAGCAGCAGGTGGAATACCATGCGGTGTTTTTTCTCTTCGGGTTGACCGCCGTGGTGCGGATGTGGCTGCAGCAAAACTGCCCGGAGAGCCCGGAGGAGCTGTATGACCTCCTGCTTCGGCAAAGCGCCGTGCAGGAAAGAATGATCGACTGGTAACACAGCATTTGTTCTTGCAAATCCCTTGTTTTTATGGCATAGTATTCTCAGCGGAGAATGAATTTGACGCAATACCCGCGATTTATCCCGGAATGGGGGCGGTCGCAGAGGCGATCGTCCGGTTTGCCGGCACCAAAGGAGGCCTTTATGAAGCTGAACGACTATGAACGCAAGCACGCGGACACAGTCCGCCATCTCGCGCCGGAATGTACGGTGCTGCTGAAAAAGGACGGCGCTTTCCCGCTGTCCGCCCCCGGAAAAATCGCGCTTTACGGCGCCGGGGCGCGGCGCACGGTCAAGGGCGGCACCGGCTCGGGCGAGGTGAACTCCCGGTATTTTGTCACCATCGAGGAAGGGCTGGAAAAAGCCGGCTTTACCGTCACCACCAAGCCCTGGCTTGACGCCTGGGACGAGACGGTGGCTGCCGCCCGCAAGGCCTTTGCCGATGAGATCCGCGCCAGGGCGAAGCAGAAGCACACGCTCGCGGTCATGGAGGGCATGGGCGCGGTGATGCCGATGCCGGAATACAGCTTCCGCCTGTACGGCGACGGCGACACGGCGATCTACGTGCTCTCCCGCATCTCCGGCGAGGGCTCGGACAGAACCCCGGTCAAGGGCGACATCCTGCTTACAGAGTCGGAAATTCGGGATATCCTGCTGCTCAACGACCGCTATGCCAGGTTTATGCTGGTGCTCAACGTGGGCGGACCCGTCGATCTGAGCCCGGTTGCAGCGGTGAAAAACATCCTGCTGCTCTCCCAGCTCGGCGCCGAGACGGGCCACGTGCTCGCAGACCTGTTGCTTGGCAAAAGCTGCCCCTCCGGACGGCTCACCACCACCTGGGCGGCATGGCAGGACTATTCCAGCATCGGCGACTTCGGCGACCAGGACGAGACCCGCTACCGCGAGGGCGTGTACGTCGGCTACCGCTATTTTGAGGCGGTCGGCAAGCAGCCGCTGTTCCCGTTCGGCTTCGGCCTGGGCTATACCGAGTTTGAGACGGAGCTGAACGGCGCAGACGAAAACCAGGTCATGGTCACGGTGAAAAACGTTGGCGCATACCCCGGCAAGGAAACCGTGCAGCTCTATATCGCGGCGCCTGCCGGCAGGCTGGATCAGCCGCCCCGGAAGCTCGTTTCCTTTGCAAAGACGAGGGAGCTGGCCCCCGGCGAGCAGGAAACGCTGGCTGTTGCGTACGACCTGCGGGATGCGGCCTCCTGGGACGAAGCTGGTGCCGCCTTTGTGCTGGAGCCCGGCGACTACACGGTGCTGGTGGGACAAACCCCCGCCGTGACGCTGCGGCTGAGCGGCCTTGCCGTGCTGCAAAAGCTCCGCAGCGCGTTGGGCACGCCGGATTTCACCGACTGGAAGCCGGAGCCCTGTGCTGCCGCCGCCTGCGCAGAGAAGGTGATCGAGCTTGCCGCCGACAGCTTTACGACCGAAACGGTCCAATATGACCAGGCCGCCGAGGTCGACCCCATTCTGGACGATCTGACCAACGAGGAGCTGGCGTATCTCAACACCGGCCTGTTCGACCCCAAGGGCGGCATGGGCAGCATGATCGGCAACGCCGCCTCCACCGTGGCCGGCGCGGCGGGCGAGACGGCCCACGTCCACGGCTTCCCCTGGCTGGTGATGGCGGACGGCCCCGCGGGCCTGCGCATCAGCCGGGATTACTGCGTGGACGAGAAGGGCGTGCACGCCCTGGGCGACACCATGCCGGAGAGCATTCTCGAGCTTTTGAGCCCCATGCAGCGCAAGCTTATGGCGTTTTTGACCAAGCCAAGGAAGCAGCCCGGTGAGATCAAACACCAGTTCTGCACCGCCATCCCCATCGGCACTGCCATTGCCCAGAGCTGGAACACCGCCCTGGCGGAGGAATTGGGCGATCTGGTGGGCGACGAGATGGAGCGCTTCGGCGTCCACCTGTGGCTGGCCCCGGCATTGAACGTCCACCGGGATATCCGCTGCGGGCGGAACTTTGAATACTATTCCGAGGATCCCCTGATCTCCGGCAAATTTGCCGCCGCCATCACCCGGGGCGTACAAAAGCATCCCGGCTGCGGCACCACGATCAAGCACTTTACGGTGAACAACCAGGAATACAACCGCATCGGCAGCAACAGCCAGGTTTCCCAGCGTGCCATGCGGGAGATCTATCTCAAAGGCTTTGAGCTCTGCGTGAAGCAGAGCCAGCCCCACGCGCTGATGACCTCCTACAACCTGCTCAACGGCGTACATACCTCCGAGCGGCGGGACCTGCTCACGGATATTCTGCGCGCCGAGTGGGGCTATCGGGGCATCGTGATGACAGACTGGGTCATCGACAGCGTCAAGCAGGTGCAAAAGCCCCGCCACCGCAACGCCCTGTCTGACCGTGTGGCGGCCGCCGGCGGCGACCTGTTCATGCCGGGCGGCAAGGGCGACTGGAAAAAGATCCTGGACGCCCTGAAAAACGGAACGCTCAGCCGCAGACAGTTGGAAGAAAACGCCACCCGGGTCTATCACATGGCAAAGAAGCTGACGCAGGTGCGGCCTGACTGACTGTTTGATCGGCGCGGCGACTGCCGCCCACCAGGTGGAGGGCAACAACGTTCACGCCGCTTACCGGGTGATGGAGCACGTCGCGCATTCGGACTTCACCGGGCCGCAGAGCAGGGCAGTTTCAGGCGAAGCGGAACACAAGCAAGCCCTGTAAAAGCAGCTTCGGTTTTCCGGTTTTCTGATGTTGATACACCGTTGACAATAATCATACATTTCTGATAGATTAAAGCTCCTTTCGGTCGTAAAATGGGACTATAAGGCCCAGTCGCCTGAAAGAAAGAGAACAATGGAACCAGAAAGGAGCCTAATCATGGCAAGAACCCGAAAGCTTAAGGGCCCGGAGTCCGTCGGCGCAAAGGAAATCTTCGGCGTTACGGCACTATCGACCAACAACGGCTTTGCAGCTATCTTCATGTCCACCATGTTCATGACCTTTATGACCGACTATGCAGGTCTGGGCAAGATGGGCGCTACCCTGGCCACCGTCCTGCTGCTGGCGGCGAGAGTCATCGACGCAGTGGACGATCCCATCCAGGGCTTTATCATGGACCGCGGCAAGATCGGCAAGCACGGCAAGTAAAAGCCCTTCTTTATGCTCTCCATCATCATGACCGCCATCGGCGTCATCTTCCTGTACCTGATGCCCAACGGCATCACCGGCTCGGCTGCTGTCGTGACGGTCTGGGTGATCTTCTTCTACCTGGTCTATGACATCGGCGCATCCTTCTACAACCCGAATTTGCTGTTCCGCGCCATGACCACCGACACAGGTGAGCGCTCCAAGCTGCTCATCGGCCCCCGCGTGTGGGTTATGATCATCGGCATGATGGGCTCCGGAATGGCCGCAATCGCCGTCACCATCCAGGCCGCCACCGGCAGCTACAAGACCGCCTATATGATCCTGGCCCTGGTCGCCATGGTCGTCTCGAGCATCATCTCCGTCGTCGGCTGGTTTATGGTCAAGGAGAAGCACGTGGTCGAGCAGGATCCCGAGGACAAGGTCAAGCTCACCGACTTCTTTGAGCTGATGAAGACCAACCAGCCCATGATGCTGAACTTCTTCAAGTGCATTGCCACCGGCTTTATCTGGACCTTCCTGTTCGCCGCCCCGGTCTACTACGTCAAGTACGGCTACTGCGCCGACCTCACCACCGGCGCGGTGGATATGACAAAGTTCGGCAGCCTGTCCATGGTCGTCTCGCTTATGATGCTCTTCCCCCTGCTTTTGGGTACCATCGTGGCCAATCCGATGCTCAAGGGCTTCAAGGGCGACTTCCTGAAGATGCACATTTTTGACCTTGCCATGCAGGGCGGCGCCGGCCTTCTGATGTTCATTCTTCAGATCCTGGGCCTTCTGCGCACGAGCCCCGTATTCTTCTTTATCCCCATGTTCCTGATGGCCTTCTTTGTGGGCATCGACTTTGTCCCCGGCTCCAACCTGAGCATGGAGATCATGGACTACACCATCTACAAGACCGGCAAGGACCGCTCCGCGCTCACCGGCGTGCTCGAAAAGTTCCTGGAGAAGGCGCAAAGCGCGGTTTCCTCCGCCATCGTCGGCGGCGTGCTGATCGCCATCGGCTACCAGGTCGACTCCGTGACCGGCAACTACGTGGGCGACATTGCCAGAATGCCCACCATGCTCAACTGGATGATCGTCATCATGGGTCTTGTCCCCGCGATCCTGGCCTTTGTCGGCATCATGGTCATCGGCAAATACCCCATCGACCAGACCGAGCGCGGCAAGATCCGCGCATACATCGCAGAGCACCAGACCAAAAAGGAAATAGACTGAGTTCAGCAAAAACGCCCCGCTGCGCAGAAAATCCTGCGCAGCGGGGAGTTTTGCTGAAAATGGAAAATTGAAAATGGAAAATGGAAAATTTCGGTATCGCTTCGCGATTATTTTTAATTTCATTTTCCATTTTCAATTTTCCCCCGTCCCTTCCCTGGTGAACTTAGTGTAAAATAATTGTAGGAAAAATAAAGACAGAGGGCACCCCAATATGGTTTAATGAATTTACCACAAACATTAACCGTAGAGAGAGGTGTC
>ONCN01000049.1 GCA_900316335.1 uncultured Eubacteriales bacterium
ACACCAATAGTATAAGCCGACAGCCGACACGTTTCAAGTGCCGGCTGCCGTTATTTTTCACGATTTTGGGGCTGCCTCGTTTGTGAGACAGCCCCTTGCCTGCGGCAAATGCCGCAGATGCCAAGCAATTATGCTTGCCATGTTCAGATATTGTACGAACGAATGCCACCGCATTTCATGCGGTGCGCCGAATGCCGGAAGCATTCGGCGAATAAAACCATTTTGGAAATGGTTTTATTGCATTCTAGTATAAGACGCGGCCTTGCCCGGATATGAAAAAACGTTGGTACGAAACGTGCCAACGTTTTTTCTGCTCACGCCTCCAGATAGGCGGTTGTGATCTGCCCGATGTAGGCGGTGTGGAAGTTCTCCGCGTCCGGCCCCTGGGGATTGTAGTAGCGGCTGCGGATCGCCTCGGGGATCTGCGCAAGGACCTGGTCCTGCCGGTAGAGCACGCGGCACTCCAGCGTGAGGGGATACTGCGCGATCCCGGGCACGCCGTTTTCCACAGGCTCGGTCAGACGAAGACCTGCCAGCGCGGCCTTGTCCACGTCCCGGCCCGACAGGGTGCCGAGGATCCGGTTGATCTCCCGGTCCGGCGCGCCCAGCGGGGCCGAGATGGTGAACGCGCCGGTCTTGTCCAGCAGCGCCTTGGTGTAGCGGCTTTGGCGCACGTAGACGGTGTAGGTGGGGATGCCCCAGATGATGCCCAGGTGGCCCCAGCCGATCACCATCGAGTTGAATTTCTCGTCCTGCGTGTTGAGCAGGATCCCACGGCCCAGCGTCTGGGAGAATTCCTTTGCATAGTCAAAGGGTTGTATGAGCTGCTTCATATCGGTGCTCCTTTTCCTGTTCGTTTATGGTCGTTGTGCAAACGGCGCGGGGTAAAAAACACTCCGATCAAGCGGGCTTTCGTTCGGATGATCGGAGTGTGGTTCTCAGAAGGTGGCAACCTCCTGCCTGGCGGGCTCGGCAGGCGTGACGCGCAGCGCGGTGAGGATGGGGCCGGGACCGTGGAAGAGGGGGTGGTTTTTCACCTCGATCTTCGCGGTGAGGTCGATCCACGAGCGCATGGTCAGCTTTTTGCAATCGGGGTAGCGGCAGGGCAGACCCATAAAGGTGATGTCCGCCTCGCAGCAGGTCATCACAAAGCGCCCCGGGGCAAACATGCCGGGCTTGTCGCTCTTGAGCCGGGCCACCTGGCCCTTAAAGCGCACGGTCTTGCCGGCGTACTTCTTGGGCTCCTCGGTGATGTCGCGGTAGAACAGGGCGTAGTCCTCGTCCTCGATCTCAATGACCGGGGCGTTCATGTCAAAGGGCAGGGGATCCTCGATGTCGTCAAAGGCGGTGGTGCCGTCGGTGCAGTCGTAGACAATGTCGATCCGGCGGTTTTGGGCCCGGGCCAGCTTGTGCAGCGGCATCCGGTCTGCCTTGGGATCCATGCGGTTGAAGACGACCATCTCCGCCCCGGCGAGCTTGTCCACCACCAGCGAGCGCAGGTTGGTGTTGTAGGCCAGGATGGTCCTGGCGTCGGCAAACATGACCTCCTGGGCGAGCTGCCAGTCCTCGGGCATCTTCTGGTAGAAGGGCTCGATCATCTGCATGCCGTTGAGCTCTACCACCACCCGCTGGGCGTGGTGCTTCTTCTGCAGCGCCGCAAGCGCCTCGGTGGTGACGGTTTCCTGGTCGATCGACTCCAGATACACGGCCTTGTGGGGATAGGTGGAGGGGTCATACTCCTCCTCGCCCTCCTCGCAGACCAAAACCAGGGTCCGCTCGCCCGCGTTGAAGCGGGGATCCTCCAGGGTTTCCTGGATGAACTTGGTCTTGCCGGCCTCCAAAAAGCCGGTAAAGGCATATACGGGAATGGGCATAGCTCCTCCTTACAGGCCGAAGCGCTCGGCAATGGCCTCCTCGTCGAGCTTCGAGCCGATCACGCACAGCCGGCCGATGATCTCAGAGGTGCCGTAGCGCACGTCAACCTCGCCGGGCACGTGGTCAAAGTGGATCCAGCGGCCATCCTTGGAGGCCACGATGCCCTTGGCGCGCAGGACCATGCCGTATTTCCAGGCGTTGTCCAGGTCGGCCAGCGCTTCGCGCAGCTCTTCCTCGGTGAACTGCTTTGCCGTCTCCTTGCCCCAGGAGGTGAAGACCTCGTCGGCGTGGTGATGGTGATGATGGTGGTGCTCATGCTCGTCGTGGTCGTGGTGATGATGCTCGTGCTCGTCCTCGTCGTCATCCTCATCGTGGTGATGGTGATGATGCTCGTGCTCGTCCTCGTCGTCGTCCTCGTCGTGGTGACGGTGATGCTCCGCCTCGTGGGCCTCGTGCTCGGCGATCATGGCCTTGAGCTCGTCCTCCAGGGTGGGGTTGGCCTCCATCGCGGTGAGGATCTGCGCGCCGCTGAGCTCGTCCCAGGGGGTGGTGATCAGCGCGGCGGTGGGGTTCTTGCTGCGGATCAGCTCCACGGCCTGCTTGAGCTTTTCCTCCTTCATGCCGCCGGTGCGGCTGAGGATGATGCAGTGTGCGGTCTCGATCTGGTTGTTGTAGAACTCGCCGAAGTTCTTCATATACATCCGCACCTTGGAGGCGTCCGCCACGGTGACGGCGGAGCCCAGCACGGCCTCATGCTCGGCGGCGCTCTGCACGGCGACGATGACGTCGCTGAGCTTGCCCACGCCGGACGGCTCGATCAGAATGCGGTCGGGATGGTACTGCTCGATGACCTGCTTCAGCGCGGTGGCAAAGTCGCCCACCAGCGTGCAGCAGATGCAGCCGGAGTTCATCTCGGTGATCTCAATGCCGGCGTCCTTCAAAAAGCCGCCGTCGATGCCGATTTCACCGAACTCGTTTTCGATCAAAACCAGCTTCTGGCCGGGATAGGCCTCCTGGATCAACTTTTTGATCAGCGTGGTCTTGCCTGCGCCGAGAAAGCCGGAGAAAATGTCAATTTTCGTCATAAAAAACCCTTCTTTTGTTTCAAATTTTCCACCCATTATTATACCATATCCTGTCAATCCCCCGGCTCAAAGTTCACAAATTGTTTGCAATTCCGCAGGCGATACCAGGGGGTTGCAAAACCTCAGTTTTTGGGGTATCATAAGACAAACAGGAGGCGATACCATGAAGCTGTTTCATCTGTCCGATCTGCACCTCGGCAAGCGTCTTTGCGAGGTGTCTCTTCTGGACGATCAGGCCTATATTCTCGACCAGATCCTGGAGCTTGTCCGCGCCGAGCGGCCTGACGCGGTCTTGCTCTGCGGCGACGTATACGACAAGCCCACGCCCCCCGAGGAGGCCGTGCGCCTGCTCGACGGCTTTCTGGTCCGTCTTGCCGAGCTTGGGACCGAGGTATTTCTGATCAGCGGCAACCACGACTCGGCCCAGCGATTGTCCTTCGGCGGCAGACTGATGGAGGACAAGGGCGTGCACATTGCCCCGGTCTATCGCGGGCAGGTCGCGTCCTATACGAGGTGCGATGCGTGGGGCGAGGTCCGGTTTTGGCTGCTGCCGTTTTTGCGCTGCGCCAACGTCAACCAGTTTGACCCCGACTGCGCCGCCAAAACCTGCACCGAGGCCATCGCCGCCGTGCTCGGCAAGCTTGCGCTGGACCCGGCGCAGCGCAACGTGCTGCTTGCCCACCAGTTTGTCACCGGGGCCAGCCGCGCAGAGTCGGAGCGCATCGTGGTCGGCGGGGAGGATAACGTGGACCTGTCTGTATTCGCGCCCTTCGACTACGTCGCCCTGGGCCACCTGCACAGCCCGCAACGGGTGGGGCAGGATACCGTACGATACTGCGGCACGCCGCTGAAATACTCGCTGTCTGAGGCAGCGCAGCAAAAGTCCGTCACCGTGGTGGAGCTTGGGCCAAAGGGCGAGGTCGCCGTATCCACCCTGCTGCTTCGCCCGCTGCGGGACCTACGGCCCTTGACAGGCTTGTTTGCCGATCTGATCGCGGGGCCGGCCAGCGAGGACTATCTCTATCTCACGCTCACCGACGAGACCGAGATCCCCGAGGCCATGACCCGCCTGCGCCGCATGTATCCAAACGCGCTGCAGCTTCGCTATGACAACACCCGCACCCGCCGGGACCAGACCGTCGGCATGGCGGAGGATCGCGCGCCGGACCCCTTTGCGGTGTTTTCCGAGCTGTTTGAAAAGCAGAACAATCAGCCCATGCGAGCCGAGCAGGCGGCCTTCGTGCGCGCGCTGATCCGGGAGATCTGGGAGGAAGCAGAATGAGACCCTTACATCTGACCATGTCCGCCTTCGGGCCATATGCCGACGAGACCGAGCTGGATCTGTCCGAGCTTGGCACGGGGGGATTGTATCTGATCACCGGCCCAACCGGGGCGGGAAAGACCACCATCTTTGACGCCATCTGCTACGCCCTGTACGGCGAGGCGTCGGGCCAGGACCGGAAGAACGGCACGCTGCGCTCGATGTACGCCAAGCCGGAAACTCCAACTTATGTAAACCTGAAATTCACCTGCCGGGGCCGGATCTATGAGATCTTCCGCAGCCCCGAGCAGAGCCTGCCCGCCCGCCGGGGCGAGGCGCGTCTGGTCCGCCAGGGGCCGCGCGTGGAGCTGCGCTGCCCGGACCGCGACCCCATCACCCGGCAAGCCGACGTTTCCCAGGCCGTGCGCGAGATCCTGGGCCTGGACAAAAGCCAGTTTTCGCAGATCGCCATGATCGCCCAGGGCGACTTCCGCCGGGTGCTGACCGCCTCCACGAGCGAGCGCCAGCAGATCTTCCAGGAGCTGTTCCACACCCGGCCCTACGCAGAGCTGCAGGCAAGGCTTGGCGCAGAAGAGCGCGAGCTTGCCCGCCAGACGGCGGAGCTGCGCAGCGCGCTCGGCGGCCAGATGCAGCGCATCCGCTGCGACGAGGGCGACGAGGCGCTGCCGGACGTCCTGCGCGCCCAGGCAGGCGAGCTGGAGCCTCAAGACGCGCTTGCCCTGCTGGACCGTCTGATCGGGACGGACGAGACTGCCGCCCGCGCGTTGGAGCAAACGCAGGCCGAGCAGGAGCAGACGCTTGGCGCGGCGCGTCTGGATCTGGAAAAATGCGCTGCGCGCAGCCAGGAGCTTGCCCGCCTGGACAGGCTCAGCGCCGCGCTTGAGAAAACCGAAGAGGCCATCTGCGCAGCCGAGGAAACGCTGAACGCGGCGAAGGCCGCCCGCCTTGCCGCCGCGCCGCTGGAAAAGGCGGCGGCTGCGCTTGAGTCGGTCTTGCCGGAGTACGACGCGCTGGACACACTTGCAGCCGAGCTTGCCCGCGCCGAGTCAGACCGAGACGCACAAAGAACCCGCGCGGAGCTTGCAAAAAAGACCATGGACGAGCAGGCTTCCCGCCTTGCAAAGGCCCAGGCCGAGCTTGAGGCGCTGGGTGACCCTGCCGCGCTTGCAGCGGCGCTGCAGCAGCAGCTTCGCGAGCAAAGGCGCACCTTAGAGGACTATGCCCGCCTGCAGGCCGGCGTGCTGGAGCGCGACGAAAAGGCCGAGAAGGTGGAGGCAGCCGAGGCGCAGCTTGCGCAGGCGCGCGCAGCGTGCCAAAAGGCAGAGGATAAAACCACCGACATTGAAAACGCCCTTGCCCGCCTGGAGCAGATCCGCCTGCGAACCCAGGACGCCGACGCCAAGCGGGTCGCGCTCGAGGCCGCACAGCAGCGGCTTTGCCAGCGCCGGAGCGACCTTGCCGAGCTTGGCAGGTCGCAGACGGCCCAGGCCGGACGCCGCGCGGCCTTGGAAAAAGCGCAGGCGGCCTATCGCGCCGCCTCGGCAAGGACCGACGCGCAGGCCGCCCATGCAGACCGGCTTCGCCGCGCGTTTTTCGACGCCCAGGCGGGCATCCTCGCGCGGGAGCTGCGCGAGGGCGTGCCGTGCCGGGTGTGCGGCGCGGTGCACCATCCCGCCCCGGCGACCCTGCCGGACCATGCGCCCACCCAGGAGCAGGTAGACGAGGCTGCCAAGGCCGCCGAGTCCTTGCGCCGGGAAGAGTCCTCGCTTGCAGACAAGGCCGCGGCCCAGCTTGGCACCGTGCAGGAAGGGGAGGCCGCGCTGGCAAAGCGCGCCGCCGCCCTTTTGGGGGCCGATACGCCCACGCTTGCGCAGGCTGCCGATGAAACCGAGGCGGAGCTTGCCGAAACCGCCGCTGCGCTTGAGACCGCGCGCCGCGACGCGGCCCGCTTCCGCCGGGCGCAGGAAGAACGAAAACAGACCCAGGCGGATCTGAGCGTGGCGCAAACCCAGCGCAACCGCTGCCGCGACGCCTTGCAGGCGGCGGATACCACGCTCGCCGGGCTGCGCTCAGAGCTTGTTACCCTCGACCGTGCGCTTGACCGCCAGCTTTCGCAGGCTGGCTTTGACCGCGCGGGCCTTGCGGACGCCGTGCGCGCGCTGGAAGCGCAGGCGGCCGAAACGGAGCGCGCGCTGGCCGATGCCAGATCTGCGCAGGTCCGCCGCCAGACGCTTGCGCGCTCGTGCAAGGAGCTGACCGAGCAGATCGATGCGCTGCGCGCTGCGCTCGAGCGCGAGCGGGATGCCCTGTCGAGTCAGGAGGCTGCGTGCAGCGCAGCCCGGGCCCGGGTCGAGGCAAAGCGCGCCGCGCTGCGCTATCCCGACAAGCAGGCTGCCCTGGCCCGCCTGGCCGAGCTTGCCGCGCAGATCCAGGCCAAGAAGCAGGCCCTGGATGAAGCTGCGCTGCACCTGCAAACGCTGCGCGAGCAGCGCTCTTCGCAGGACGCTTCGCGCAGCGACTGCCTGGGCCGCCTTGCCGCGCTGCCTGAGCTCGACGAGCGCGCCGCGCGCGAGCGCGAGGCACAGCTTTTGCAGGCCAAGCAGCAGACCGCCAAGCGATTGCAGGCTCTTTCGACCCGCATCGAGATCCACCGCGAGCTTTCAAGCCAGCTTTGCGCCAAGGCGGACGAGCTTGGCGCGCTCTCTGAGCGCCACGCCTGGGTCAAGGTCCTGTCTGACACCGCCGAGGGCAGCTTCAGCGGCAAGGAGCGCATTTCGCTGGAAACCTACGTCCAGGCCGCCCGCTTTGAGCGGGTGCTGCGGCGGGCCAACGTGCGCCTGCGCGTGATGTCCGGCGAGCAGTATGAGCTGGTGCGCCGCGACACGGCGGGGGATCTGCGCAGCCGCTCGGGGCTGGATCTGGACGTGATCGATCGCTACAACGATTCCAGGCGTCCGGCCTCGTCGCTCTCCGGCGGCGAGAGCTTTATCGCCTCGCTTTGCCTGGCGCTCGGCCTGTCTGACGAGATCCAGGCCACCTCCGGCCAGGCGCAGCTTGACACCATGTTTGTCGATGAGGGCTTCGGCTCGCTCGACGAGACCGTGCTCGAGCAGGCCATGGACGCGCTCGAAACGCTGACCGAGTCGGACCGCCTGGTCGGCATCATCTCCCACGTCGGCGAGATCCGCCAGCGGGTCGAGCGCCAGATCCGTGTGAGCAAAACCCGCGACGGCGGCAGCACCGCCAAGATCTATCTTGGTTGACCCTTGCATTTTTCCCCGAAACGGGGTAGAATATAGCGTAGAACCAAGCCGCCCGATTTGCGGCGATCCAAACAAGAAGGGAGGGGGCTGGATGGACCCCGCTTTGCGACCCATTGTGGTCTTTGACTCCGGCTATGGCGGCCTGAGCGTGCTCAAGGAGCTGACGCGCGAGCTGCCGGGGGAGGACTTTGTCTTTTTCGGCGACTCCGCCAACGCCCCCTACGGCCCCCGCACCACCGAGCAGATCCGCAGGCTCACCATGGACAACCTTGCGGCCCTGGACCGGGAATTTTCGTTTAAGGCTGCGGTCATCGCCTGCAACACGGCGACCAGCGCCGCCATCGAGGATCTGCGCGCGCGCTACGCGCCACGGCCTATCATCGGCATCGAGCCCGCCTTAAAGCTGGCGGCCGACCGGCACCCGGGCGGCAGGATTTTGGTGCTTGCCACCCAGACCACCCTGCGCGAAGAAAAATTTGCCCAGCTTGCCGCGCACGTTGGCCGGGGCTGCACGGTCTATACCCGCGCCTGCCCGGAGCTTGTGGAGTTTGTCGAGCGCATGGAGCTGGACGGGCCCCGCGTCGAGGCCTATCTTGCCGATCTGCTGGCCGCCTATCCCGCGGGGCTTGACGCCATCGTGCTGGGCTGCACGCACTTTCCGTTCGTGGCTCCGACCCTTGCAAGGCTGGCCGGGCCCGATACCGAGCTGCTCGACGGCGCCGCCGGCACCGCCCGCCAGACCAGACGCCGCCTGTTCGAGCAGGGCCTTCTGCGCCCCACGCCCTCCGGTCGGCTGATCTTCCGCTCAAGCAGCGCTGATCCACAGGTCCTTGCGCGCGCAAGGACGCTCTTTGAAACCCCGTAAGCGCGGGGCTCTCGACAGGTTTTGTGCAAACCAGACGCTTTTGTGGTTGACCTTCCGGGCCTTGTGTGTTACAATACCGCCGACAACAACGATTTGCGGAGGTTGACTATGGCACTTTCCGAACCCCGGGCCAAGGCAAGCATTGGGTCGTATCTGATCATTCCGGTGCTTGCCGTCTGCATGGCCCTGTCTTATGAGCTGTTCATCTTTCCCAACCGCTTTGCGCCGGCCGGCGTGGGCGGCATTGTCACGATGGTGCAGTACCTGTTCCACTTCAACGCCGGTTATCTGAACCTTCTGATCAACGTCCCCATTCTGATTGCCGCCTGGTTTCTGGTGGATCGGGAGTTTGTGATCAAAAGCGCCATCTTCACGCTGGTGTTCTCCACGGCGTTTCTGGTTTTGGACAAGGTGGACTTCACCCCCTTTGCCTACCACACCGACAACGGCACCAGCAACATCCTGGCCCCGGTCGCGGCGGGCACCATCAACGGCACGCTCTACGGCTACGCCGTGCGCCACCACGGCAGCACCGGCGGCACCGACGTGCTGGCCTTCTCCATCCGGCATTACCACCCCGAGATGAACCCCATGTGGATCGGCTTTACGCTCAACGTGATCATCGCCGTGGCCTCCTACTTTGTCTATGACTTCAAGTTTGAGCCTGTGATCTGCTGCATCATCTACGGCTTTGTGAATACCTCCATGGCAAACACCGTCCTCAAGGGCTACGACGCGGCCTTGAAGTTTGAGATCATCACCGAGAACCCCGAGGGCCTGGCCGGTGAGCTTTTGGCCCAGCTTCACCACGGCGTGACCCTGGTTTCCGCTGAGGGCGCCTACACCCACAACGAAAAGAGCCTGGTCATCTGCGTGGTCAACAAGCACCAGATCGCGGACGTCCAGCGGCTGATCCAGCGCTATCCCGGCTCGTTTGCCTATATCACCTCGGTCAACAGCACCATGGGTAATTTCAAGCGCATCAAATAAAAATCAACCAAAAAACGGTATGCTCCGGCGCATCGCCCGGGAGCATACCGTTTTTTTACTGCGCCTGCGTCACAACGTACCCGCCGTCGTTGTCGCCCGAGATCTCATAGTCCCCCTCGGGCAGCGTCAAAGTCTCGGCAGGGAAGAAGAAGACCTGCCAGCGCCCCAGCGGCGTGTCGATCAAAAGCGGATCCTCCGGCCCGTGCGCGCGCAGAAGATCCAGATATTCCTCCAGACACAGGTCGTTTTCCTGCATATACCAGGCGTGCGGGATGCCCACGTAGCGAAAGTGCCAGCTCTCATAGCCGATGCCGGTCACGTCCGCCTTCTCTGGGGGATAGCGGAGAATAAAGCCGTAGCGCCAGGCGTTTTCAGTCAGCCAGGCATAGTCCCCATTGCCGTCAAACCCGTAGCTTGCCCCGGAGCTGACGTCATAGGTGTCCAGATCCACGGCAAGGCCCGTGTGATGCTCGCTGTGCCCGGGCCGGGCAAGATAGGTGTCAGCGTAGGTCTGCCCCTCGCGCGCAAGGGCGCTCTGGTAAAGCTGCTGCTGGTAGGCGGCGGTGCGGTGCCCTGCCACCACGTTTACGTCCCGCACCCCTGTGGCCGCGGCAAAGTCTGACAGCCACCTATCCAGCCAGGGCATCACCTCCCGCCGCACGGCAAGCTCGGTGTCTTTGACCAGATAATCGTCCGATTTTTCCGCATATACCGTCACAAGCTCCCAGCCGTCGGCGTCGATGCAGTGGTCGCGGTTGACCAGAATGAGCGTCCCTTGATCCAGCCCCGGCCCAGCGTCGGGGGCGCTTTGCGGCGTGTTTTGGGCTTTATGCGCGGTGTTTGCGGGCGCGGGGCGCGCACCGGTCTCTTTTTTGGGCTTCGATAGGGCCAGCGCCAAGGCGCACAGCCCCAAAACCAGCGCCACAAACAGAATATATGCCCCAAGCCTTGCCGTGCCTGCGCGGCGGCGTGCGTTCGGTTTTGCAGACGTCTGCATCCATATCCCTCCGTTTCGGTCGTTTGCAACAGCTTACCGCACAATTGTATCGCAACTGCATCCAAATGCCGTCCGCTTTGCAGCGCCAAAGCGAAGTATACCCGCCCGCGGGCGCAAAACCAATCAAAATCGGGGTCAATTTCGGCCCTTGCGCGCGCAAAAACCCGGCAGCCTCCGGACCCACGCGGGTTCCAGCAGACTGCCGGGCGTTTCAGTTGCCCGCCCTGCAGGCGGGCTAAATCGTGTTTACAGACCCATTTCCGCCTTGACCTCGCCGAAGCAGCGCACGGCGAAATCGAGGTCCTCCTTGGTGTGACCGGCGGAGATCTGAGTGCGGATGCGGTCGCGGCCCTTGGGCACCACGGGGTAGCAGAAGCCCACCACATACACGCCCTTTTCCAGCATCCGGCTGGCAAATTCCTGGGCCACCACGGGGTCATACAGCATCACCGGCACAATGGGATGCTCGCCGGGCAGCAGGTCGAAGCCCAGCTTTTCCATCTCGGCGCGGAAGTAGCGGGCGTTGGCGTGGACCTTGTCGCGCAGATCGGTGGACGCCTCGAGCAGCTCAATGGTCTTGAGCGTGGCCGCGCAGATGGCGGGGGCCAGGGTGTTGGAGAAGAGGTAGGGGCGGCTGCGCTGGCGCAGCAGATCCACGATGGGCTTGCACGCGGCGGTGTAGCCGCCGGAGGCGCCGCCCATGGCCTTGCCGAAGGTGCCGGTGATGATGTCGATCCGGCCCATCACGCCGCAGTATTCCGCGGTGCCGCGGCCATGCTCGCCCATAAAGCCCACGGCGTGGCTGTCGTCCACCATGGTCAGCGCGTCAAACTCCTCGGCCAGGTCGCAGATGCCCTTGAGATTTGCGATATACCCGTCCATCGAGAACACGCCGTCGGTCGCGATGAGGATCTTTTTGCAGCCCAAGGCGCGGGCCTCCTCGAGCTTTGCGCGCAGATCCTCCATGTTGTTGTTTTTGTAGCGGAAGCGCTTTGCCTTGCAAAGCCGCACGCCGTCGATGATCGAGGCGTGGTTGAGCTCGTCTGAGATCACCGCGTCCTCCGGCCCGAGCAGGGTTTCAAACAGGCCGCCGTTTGCATCAAAGCAGGAGGAATAGAGGATTGCGTCCTCCATGCCGACAAAGGCCGCGATGCGCGCTTCAAGCTCCTTGTGGATGGCCTGGGTGCCGCAGATAAAGCGCACCGAGCTCAAGCCGAAGCCCCACTTGTCATAGCTGTCCTTGGCAGCCTGGATCAGCCGCGGATCGTCGGACAAGCCCAGATAGTTGTTTGCGCACATATTCACAACCTGGGGCCGCTGGGTGGTGTCGATGCGGGAGCGCTGGGGCGTGGTGATGATGCGCTCGCTGCGCCAGGTTCCGGCCTGGCGGATGGCTTCCAGCTCCTGCTCAAACAGTGCGATGGCAGATTTCATAGAGGTACCTCCGTTTCAGACGTGGGCTCAGTCGGCCCAGCTCAAAATAACCTTGCCGGACTGGCCGCTGTTCATGGCGGCAAAGCCCTTTTCAAAGTCGGTGTAGTGGTAGCGGTGGGTGATCACCGGGTGCAGATCCAGGCCGCCCTGGACCATATAGCTCATCTGGTGCCAGTTGTCCATCTTCCGGCCATAGATGCCCTGCAGGGTCAGACCCTTGCAGATGATGGCGTTCATATCGACCTCCATGGTGTCCTTGCCAAGCCCCAAAAGCGAGATCTTGCCGCCGTTGCGCATCACGCCGCACATCTGGCGGAAGGCCGCGCTCGAGCCGGACATCTCAAGACCCACGTCAAAGCCCTCGGTCAAGCCCTCCTGCTTCATCACGGCGGTCAGATCCTCCCGCGCGGTGTTCACCGCGGCGTTCACGCCCATTTTGCGGGCAAGCTGCAGCCGGTAGTCGTTGAGATCCGTGATGATCACGCGCCGCGCGCCGGCGTATTTGCAGATGCCTGCTGCGATGATGCCGATGGGACCCGCGCCCGTGATCAGCACGTCCTCGCCCACCAGATCCCACATCAGGGCGGTGTGCGTGGCGTTGCCGAAGGCGTCAAAGAAGGCAACCACGTCCTCGTCCAGACTCTCGTCGATCAGAATGACGTTGGTTTCGGGGATGCAGACGTACTCTGCAAACGCGCCGTCCCGATCCACGCCGACGCTCTTGGTGTTGCGGCACCACTGGATGTTGCCGGTGTGACAGTTGCGGCAGTGGTGGCAGGTGATATGCCCCTCGCCGGACACGCGCTGGCCGATGGCAAGGCCCTCCACGCCGGCGCCCAGGGCGGCGATCTCGCCCACGTACTCATGGCCAATGGTCATGGGCGGGTGGGTGATGTGCTCCCGGGCCCAGGGGTCCCAGTTGTAAATGTGTACGTCTGTGCCGCAGATGGCGGTTTTGTGGACCTTGATCAAGACCTCGCCTGGACCGGGAACGGGAACGGGGACCTTCCGCAGCTCCAGACCCGGGCCGGCGGCAGGCTTGACAATGGCGTCCATAAGCTCTTTCATGCAAGAACCTCCTTGGTTGGATTTCCTGCTTCCAATTTACCGCGTTTTGGGTAAAAAGTCAATGCCGGGGCCCAAAAATATTGGGATCATCGTCTCACGCCTCCGGCGGCAGGAAGCACGCGCGGATCTCGCCCGCCATATAAAGCGAGCCGTAGGCCAGCACGGCCCCGTTTTTCGGCGTGGCGGCCAGCGCGCGCGACACGGCCTCGGCAGCGCTCTGACAGACGGTGACAGGCTTGCCGTAGCGCGCAAGGAGCTTTGCAAGCTTGCTTGCGTCCAGCGCGCGGGGGTTTGGCGGCGTCAGCGTGAAAAAGGCAGAGGCAAGCGGGGCGGTCTTGTCATACATGGCGGCGTAGTCCTTGTCGTGCAGCACGCCGTCCTTGTCGTGCAGCACGCCTGTGATGACCGTCAGCGGCCGCCCGGCCAGATATTCTCCGGCTGTTTGCAGCAGCGCGTCCATGCACTGGGGGTTGTGTCCGCCGTCGAGGATGAAAAGCGGCTGTTTTTGCAAGATCTCAAAGCGCCCGGGCCATGTGACCGTCTCCAGCCCCCGGCACACGGCTTGCGAGGAAATGGCAAAGCCTCGGTCTTGCAGGCAGCGCAGCACCTGCAAGACCACCGCGCAGTTGCGCCGCTGATGCTCGCCCAAAAGCGGCAGGCGG
>ONCN01000021.1 GCA_900316335.1 uncultured Eubacteriales bacterium
TGGATCCAGAGATTGCCGTCTTCGTAGCGGATCCACCACCAGGCGTCGGTGTTGTCCTCCCCGTTGGTGACCGTGGTCAGCGAATTGGAGTCGGAGGTCAGGGCCAGATACGCCTCGCGGTTCCAAAGCTTGATGGTGTACAGGCCGCTTGCAGCCTCGGTAAAGGTGAAGACGTAGTTCGGCTTGACCGAGTTCAGAACGCTGCCTTGGCGGGTCATGCCGGTGGCGGACATGGACACCGCGGCGCGCGTGCTGCCGATCGAGGTACCGGTATAGGCGCCGGAGGCGTCCAGGACGGTCTGGCCGTTATAGGTGAGCACGTACTGCCCCGCCCAATCTGAGCGTGAGGCCGTGACCTGGCGGAACTGGCCGCTGGAATAGGAATACACCGCGTAGAGCGTGACGTCCGCGCCGGTGACCTTCCAGCCGGCGCCGGGCTGGATCAGGTCTGCCACAGACGGGGTATCGACGTAGGTTTTGGTGCTCCAGCCGGCGAAGGTGTAGCTCTCCTTGTCGGCAAGCAGCGTGCCCTGGGGATATCCAAGGGTGATGGTATCGCCCACGTAGGTGTTGACCGGGGCCAGCTCTGTCCCCTCGGGTGTGGAGAAGCGTACCGTGGCCGGGGTCTTTTTGGCAAAATTGATCTGAATGGTGCAGTTGCCCTGGGCGACAACCTGGAAGGTGTTTCCGTTTTGCGTCACGGTGGCACTGCCGGAAGTAACGGTATAGCCCTGGGCATAGAAGCCCGCTCTGGGCGAGGCGGTGATGGTGTTGCCGTTGAGGCTCACGGTGCCGAAGGCGGTGTTGTTGGACACGGCCTTGATGGTGTAGCTTGAGCGCAAAGACCAGGAGCTGCGCACAGCCTGGGTGGCATCTACTCTGCCGTGGCCTGGATAGGCGTCGTGCGAGGAGACCACGATTGGATAGGCCGGATAGTTTGACACATAGGGGTCACGATTGCCGACCTTGGACTTCATATAGCTGATGGCGGCCTTGACCTCGTCGCCCTGACGCATCCGGCTCCAGAAGGCTTCTTCAAAGGCATAGTCGCCCCGGAAGGTGACAGACTGGGAGTAGCCATATGCCACCTCTACGCCCTTGGCGCGCAGCGGTGCGTGCAGGCCGTCGGTGGCCATGCCGAGGCAGATGGCACTCCAAAGCATGTTGTAGGGCGCGTTGGTCTTCATGTGGTTGGCAATGGCGGTGCCGTCGACGCAGTAGTAGCGCATATCCCGATAAGAGCCGGCATAGTAGGCGTGATAGTAGCTGCCGTAGGGGCCGGTCACGCGCTGCTGATCCTGGGCGGTGATGCCGTCGCCGTTTTGCAGGCTCAGATAGCAGGTGTTGGCGCGGCTGGTGAAGTCCTCATCATCGTTTGGGTTGACATAATCTGTATCGCCGTGGGAGTCGAAGATGACCACGGCGCAGGTCTCAAGGCTGCGGGCGATCTGGTCGATGGTCGCGGCGCTGGTGCGGTAGGTGGTAGCGCTGCCGCCGGTGTATTTTGCGATGGCCTGGCCCTCGCTGGCATACTGCCCGGTGAACGAGGTGTCGATGCCATAGTAGGGCTGGAACACGGCCACATTCTTTGCGCCTGGGCCCATGCCCTTGTCTTCATACGAGACAGTCTCAACGGTTTGGACCTGCTCGGGCGACTCGGCTGCGTTTTCGCGGGCTTTGGCGCGCAGGCTGGGCGAATAGCCGCAGGCGGTGCCGTCGGTCATCTCCCAGAAAAAGAAGTCGCCGTGGCGCTCAATGGAACCGGGAACGCAGGTCGATGAGCGTTCGACGGCCTGGATGATCTGGTCTACGCCGTCGCGCAGCCGCTGACAGGTCTGCTCCTGCGTGAGCGTGCGGCCGCGGGGCATCAGCCCGTCTTCGATTTGTTCGATGGTTTCCCAAATATCCGCCTCGTGCGCGGCGAACACGCCGGCAGGCAGACAGGAGAGCACCATCACAAGCGCCAAAAGCAACGCAAACAGCCGTTTCATATTCCTTCCTCCTGTGCTTAGCATGGGCGCACCCGCCCGTTTTTTTCAGTATAGCACAAAATAAGGAAAAATGCAATCGCCGTCACATGGCCCGGGACAGCAATTTTCTTTCCTTTTTTGGGGAAAGCCGGTTTACTTTCCAGGGGTTTTCTGCTATGATATATAGATGAAAAATAGTTTTCATTTCTGCGGTCGGTCCGCAAAGCGAAAGGTCAAATGCAACATGGAAAGCGACAAAACCCCCGGCAAAAAGCAAAGCCCGATCTCTTGTATCCTGAAATTTGTACCCCTTTTGGTCTTCGCGGGGCTGGTGATCATCGGTCATCTGGATCTGCTTATCGCTGCCCCCATCGCCACGTTTACGGCCCTGGGCGTGTATCTTATTCTCATTGGCGGCAGCTTTGAGGCCGCGTTTGAAAAGGGCCTGAAGGCTGTGCGAAACATCGCGCTGATCTTCTTTATTCTGATGTTTGCCTATGCCGTGGCCGAGTGCTTTATGGCAACCGGCGTGGGCGCGGCTTTGATCAATCTGGCGCTGCTGCTCGGCGTCACGGCCCGGACCATCGCGCCGGTGGCCCTGTTTGTGACGTGCTTATTGTCTGTGGCAACCGGCTCATCGTGGGGCACCTTTGCAGCGTGCGCGCCGATCTTTTTGTGGCTCAACCACCTGATCGGCGGGGATGTGATCCTCACGATCTGCGCCATCGCCGGCGGCGCGTGCTTTGGCGACAACATCGGCATGATCTCCGACGTCACGGTGCTGAGCTGCGGCATGCAGGATGTCAAGATCATCGACCGCGTGAAGCACCAGGGCGTCTGGTCCTTGAGCTGTATGGTGCTGGCCATGGTGATCTTCTATGTGGCGGGTCTGCATCTGCCAAACATGCAGGGCGACGTGAGCGCCGCAATCTCACAGATCCCGCAAAGCGCATATGACGCGCTCGCGCTCAAGCGGCCCTCCGCCCTGCTGCTGCTGGATCAGGTCAAGAACGGCGTGCCGTATTATATGGTGATCCCGCTGGTTCTGGTCATCGGCCTGAGCTTCCTTGGCTGCCACACGCTGCTGTGTCTGGGTGCGGGCATGATCTCGTCTCTGCTGTTAGGGTTGCTTGCCGGAACGGTAAATCTCTCCGCATGGCTCAACGATCTTTTGATGAAGGGCTTTTCTGCGGCAGGCGGCTGGGTCATTGTGATGATGATGTGGGTTGCCGCCTTTAGCGGGATTATGAACGCCATGAAGGCCTTTGATCCGCTGGCGCGACTGGTAGAGCGGCTGTCTAAAAACGTGCATCAGCTCATGGGTTGGTGCGGCGTGCTGTGTCTGGTCGGCAACGCGGCGCTTGCCGACGAGGCTGCGCAGGTGGCAACCATGTCCCCCATCGTGCGCGATATTGTCGAGCAGAATGTTGAGTGCCAGACGCCCGAGGATGCCTACCGGCTGAGACTGCGGCTTGCGACCTTCACCTCCTCAATGGGCATCTACGGATCAGAGCTGATCCCCTGGCACTGCTTCCCGGTGTTCTTTGCATCGATCGCAAACGCGGTGTATCCCATGTACAACTTCACCACCTTCGACATCATCCGCAAAAACTACATGAGTTTTTTGGTCATCGGTTCGATCGTGCTGCTGACCTTCACCGGCTGGGACCGGTTTATCCCCGGCTTTGGCCTGCCCAAAAACGCAAAGCTGAAAGAAGATTAAGGGCGATCTGCCCGGAAAGAGGTGTGTTCCATGACCGAACTGGAAGCGATCCAAGCCCGGCACAGCGTCAGACAATTTCTTGACAAGCCCCTGCTCCCTGCCGTCCAGGCAGAGCTGGAGCAGGAGATCGACCTTTGCAACGAAGAATCCGGCCTGCACATTCAGCTCATCACGCAGGAGCCGAAGGCATTTCAGGGCTTTCTGGCCCGGTACGGCAAGTTCTCCGGCGTGTCGAACTATCTTTGCATGATCGGGCCGAAAAGCCGGTCGTTTGAGGAGCTGTGCGGTTGGTACGGCGAGCGGCTGGTGCTCAAGGCGCAAAGCCTTGGGTTAAACACCTGCTGGGTTGGCCTGACCTACTCGAAGGTGGAGGGCGTCTACACCGTTTTGCCCGGCGAAAAGCTGGCGCTGGTCATCGCCCTCGGCTATGGCACACGGCAGGGTGTGCCGCACCGCTCCAAAAACGCCGAGGACGTGATGGACGCGGTGGAGCCCATCCCGGCCTGGTTTATGAGCGGCGTGCAGGCAGCGCTTCTGGCGCCGACTGCTATGAACCAGCAGAAGTTCCGCTTCATTCTCAACCCGGACAACTCCGTCACCGCCAAGGCCGGCTCCGGCGCGTATGCCAAGGTGGATCTTGGCATCGCAAAGTATCACTTCCAGGTAGGCGCAGGGAAAGAACACGTTGTTTGGAAGTGACCGGTAAAACAACCGCATAGACCGCAGGCAGCCCCGGAAACGTGATGGTTTCCGGGGCTGCCTGGCTGTATGGGGAGTCTTTGGCTCAATCTGAAGGTTCTGCAAGGACATACTCGCTCTGAGATGCAGCAAGATAGGCGCTGAGGTCCCGGGCAAACGCAGGATCCCAGCGGCTGAGACGGCCGGCAGAAGGCGTCAGCGGGTCAATATATCGCTTTTTCGCCCGGATCTGACGCCAGGGGCGCTCGTCCGGCGGCGCGGGGGCGGTCTCAATGCGGCCCAGGCAGCAAAACTCCGTCCAGGCGTCGGAAAGAGCCGATTGCTGCAGGGCCAGGATGATCTGCGGCTCAGTCGTGTCCAGATCCGCGCGGGACAGGATGCCCTGGTCGATGGCGCGCGCAAGCAGCTCGGCAAGCGCCTGCATGGCGCAGCGATCTTCCGGCGAAACGTAGACCTTTGCACAGCGCAGCGCCAGGCGGCCAAAGTCCGCCGCGCAGGCCGGGGTGCGGAAGACAAGCTCAGGCCTTCCTTCCTCATTTTGCCCGACGGCCAGGTCTGCATAGAGCGCGCGCAGAGTCGCAAGCTCCGCAAAGCCATAGTTCAAGGCGTTGCCCAGCGTATATTCCAGCCGATCCGCCGACAGGCGGGGGCTGTCGTTGTCTGCAATGGGATAGCGGTGGTAGTCCGCCACGTCGTCTGTGCAAAGGCCCCACGCGGCAAGAACGGACTGGATCTCCGGGCTTTGGGCAATGCGCTCGCGCGTGCCGTCTTCGGTGGAGGACTGGGTCAGATGGTCGCCGTTGAGAAAGTCCACCACGTGGGCAAAGGCCGGGGTTGCAATATCGTGCAAAAGCCCTGCCGCAGCCTGCTTTGCATCCCGGGTAAAGTGCCAGACAATGGCCCCCACGCCCAGGCTGTGCACATAGCGCGAATATGCCCTGCCGCGGGAAAAACGGGGGAAGGCAGTATACTCACAGCCGCAGTTCATCCCGACCAGAGCAAGGCGCTGCAGCGCCGGCGTTTCGGCAAGCTGGGCCAGGATGGGATGGGGCGCAGGGTCATAGCACCCGCGCAGCGATAGGCGCTCATTCTCCGTCCAGCACATTGACGCAACCCTTCAGAACGGCGCCTGCAATCGGCGCGCAGGTGGAGCTGCCCGCCCCACCCTCTTCTACGACCACGATGAAGGCGAGCGGATAGCGCTCGTCCAGGATGAAGCCGGCAAAGGTGGCGGTGTTGCTGTCGCTGCCGACCTCGGCGGTGCCGGATTTGGCGCAGATGGTCAGATCCGGGAAGTAGTCCTTGCCGTAGATGGTCTCGACGTTATAGGCCATCATCTGCTGCAGGGCAACCGCGGCGTCCTCTGACAGCAGGCGCGGGCCTTGCTTGGCCTCGGCGGTATATTTGACCGTGGTGCCGCATTTGGCGCGGCTGACAAGATATGGCTGGGCTCCTGCGCCGCCGGCGGCGATGGCGCCCATATAGGTCAGATACTGGCAGGGGTTGACAAGATCGGTATATTGCCCGATGCCGGCCCAGGCCAGATCGTTGTCCCCTGCCCCGGAGAGGTCAAACTGCCCCGGCACGGTGCGAAGGCCGTCCACCGAAAGGGATGATTCGACGCCGATCCGTCCGGCCACAGACTCCATGGTCCGCTTGCCAAGTGTGCAGGAAAGCTCGCCGAAGGCGCAGTTGCACGACCGGGCAAGCGCTTCACGGAAGCTCAGCTCGCCGTGGGCGCGCGGACAGGTGATGGTCTCGCCGTTGATCACAGTCGAGCCAGTGCAGGTGAAGCTCCAGCTCTCCATGTCGGGCAGGTTTTCCAGCGCGGCGCAGGCCGTGACCAGCTTGAAGATGGAGCCGGGGGTGTAGGTGGTATGGAAGAAGCGGTAGACGTACGCGCCGTCGTATTGCCCCGTCTCGTCGCCCGCAATATCGGGCACGTTGTCCGGGTCAAAGGTCGGTGCAGACACGGCGCAGAGGATCTCGCCGGTTTTATAGTTATACACGCCCACGGTGCCCTTTCTGCCGTCCAGCGCCTGCAGGGCGATGGTCTGCACGGGGGCGCTGATGGTCAGATCGAGCTCTCCCCCGCCCTCTTCCATGGCGGAGGTGCCGTTGAGCTTGTCAAAGCCCACCAGAAGCTGGGCATAGGTGCGCACCACAAGGCCGGGAATATTGCCCTCGCGGTCGCCCAGAAGGTGCAGCGTGGCGCTGCGGGTCAGGGCGTTGTCGGCATAGGTCTTGCCGTGGGCGGTAGATAAGATGGTGTTGCCTGAGCGGTCCTTGACCACGCCGGTGTCGAGCGTCCCCTCGCGCGTGTAGACGTGGGGGCTGCCGGAGAAGGTCACCCAGCGGTCGGCATACAGCGCATAGCGCACCAGGAACGTGAGCAGGCCAAAGAGCAGAATACAGCTCAAGGCCATGGCAAAATAGGATCGGCTGGCGATGCTCTTCATGCAGCGGCACCTCCTTTGTCAGAGAGCTTGACGGCAAAGCTGGCGTTTTGCCTGGTGTCGCAGGCCTTGATGAAGGCCAGAAGGCCCCACGCGGCCATCATGCTCGAGCCGCCGTTGGACACAAAGGGGAAGGTCACGCCCGTGAGCGGCAAAAAGTCCACTGTGCCGAAAACGTTCAGGATGGCCTGGGTCATCATAATGCTCATGGCGGCGCAGGCCGCGATGGTATAGAAGCTCGAGCGGCCCACCTTGGCCGAGCGGACCACAAACAGGCCCAGAACCGCCAGCGCAACAATCATCACGGCCGCCATGATCAGGCCCCACTCCTCGGCCACAAAGGCGAAGATCAGATCGGTATCGGAGGCGGCCACGTACTTGAGCCACCCGTTGCCAAGCCCCAGGCCGAACAGTCCGCCCGAGGCGATGCACATCAAGGCCCTCGTCTGCTGGAAACCCGCATCAAGCGGGACCTCCCAGATATGGCCCCAGGCTGAGAAGCGCCGGACCACGTGGGGCAAAAAGCGGACGGCCAGAAGGCCAGCCAGGCCCACGCCCGCCAGGATCATGCCGATGGCAGCAAAGTTGCCGGAGCGCAGATAGGCGATGACCAAAAAGCAGACAAAGAAGATCGCCGCGGTGCCAAAGTCGTTCATGATCACAAGGCAGCCGCCCACAAACCCGGTGTAAAGGATAAACAGCGCCATATTGCGCCGGGTCACGATGCGCTCAAGCGTAGAGGCGCCGGCAAAGATGAAGCAGAGCTTCACCAACTCCGACGGCTGGAACGAAAAGCCGCCAAGATAGATCCAGTTTTTAGCGCCGTATTGCTCCACGCCGAAGACCAGGTTGACCAGAAGCAGGGCCACACCCGCGGCAGCGGCCAGGTAGCGCACCTTCTGCGCGCGCTCGAGCGTACGCAGAGAAAACCCGATGACCAGGAAGATCACTAGGCCGATGCCCATGGCAATGAGCTGCTTTTCCATCGCGTCCGGATTTTTGGAGCCTGTGACCGCAAGGCCAACCGTGGTGAGAAACAGCGCAATGGTCTCCACCTCAAAGCCGGAGCGGCGGATCAGCTTCTGGCCGAAAAACAGCGCCCAGCCCACCGCGATCAGCACGCCGAAGGCAAGCAAAAACTTCGGCAGATGCTCCGCATCCATATGCATGCACAGGCTCAACATGGTCAAAAGCTGGAAGACCGTGAGCAAAATCAGCGTAAGCCCCGGGCTGTTGCCCTTGCCCGCGCGGGTGCGCGCGTTGGCCTGGAGCCGTGCCTCCTCGCCGGAGACGCGCTCTAAAACCATATCCAGGCCGGCTAGGCTCAGGGTGTCGCCATATGCCAGGGGGGCGTAGCCCACAAGCTTGCCGTTGACCTGGACCTTACCGCGCGCGCCGACGTCGCGGATGGTCCAGGTGCCGTCGTCCTGCCGGGTGAGGACGGCGTGGTTTTTCGACACGGTGGCAAAGTCAAGGACGATATCGGCGCTCTTTTTGCGGCCGATGACGTTCTCCCAGTGGGTGACGGGGAGCAGCTCTCCGGTGGCAAGGCGCAGCCAGGCCCAGACCTCCGGCTCGGGCCGGAAGGTGAGCAGTGAGCGCGCGCTACGGAAAACCACAAACAGCGCCAAAACCGGCAGCGCAATGCGCAGGACCGAGCCGTAGATCGTAAGCAGGCTCAGCTCCTCCATGCCGTCTTTGAACAGGTTGACAATGGGTTCCATATGGTTGTCTCCATCGTTTCATCAGGATTAGAAAACGCGGACCGGGCGCGACCCGGTCCGCGCATGCGCAGCATGCATCATTTGGCGGGCAGATGCTCCGCAATGTAAGAAATAGAACGCCGGGACCGGCGGCTGTTACTCGTCGGGATTGTCGTACTCGATGTCTTCGTCGGGGTCGTACTCGGTCTCAAATGTGTCTTCGCTGTAGAAGACCGTGGACTCGCCGAACTCCTTGGCGTATTCCTCCAGATCCTCCACCGAGAGGATGCTGTAATACGCGTCGGTCTGGGCGGGAAGCTCTTTCTTATCCAGGGCCTTGTTGATGGCCGTAGAGATGAGGGTATAGAGCACCGTGAACACCGGCACGCCCAAAATCATGCCGGCAAAGCCGAAGAAGCCGGTAAAGACCGTGATGGACACCAGAATCCAGAAATCGGAGATACCCAGCCGGTCGCCCAGGATCTTGGGTCCGATGATGTTGCCATCGACCTGCTGCAGGGCAAACTCAAAGATCAGGAAATAAAGCGCCTGAAGCGGGCTTTGCAGCAAAATCAGAATGGTGCCGATCACAATGCCGATCAGCGGGCCGAAGAAGGGCACGATATTGGTCACGCCAACAAACACAGAGCCGAGCAGCGCATAGGGCAGCCCCAAAATCCGCATGCCGACGTAAGAGATCACGCCCACGATCAGCGAGTCGATCAGCTTGCCCACGATAAAGCCGCCCAGGCTTTGGTTGGTGAGGCGGGCGACCTCCAGGATCCTGTCGGCAGCCCGGCGGGGGAAGATGGCAACCGTGAGCTTTTTGGTCTGGGCAATGAACTTGTCCTTGCTGACAAGCATATAGATGGCGAAAACCACGCCGATGATCACGTCAAAGAGGATCTTCGCCACACTGTAGACCGAGTTGAAGGCGCTGCCGATGGTCTGGGCAAGATTGATCCGGGAGAACAAGTTTTGGACGTAATCCAGCAGATTATGTTCCTGCAGCCAGGTCTCAAGCGCGGTGCCTTTTGCAAAATTATCCACCCAGGTCATGATGGTGTTGTAGTATTTCTGCAAATTGCGCTGGCTGAACAGCTCTTTGAGTGAGGTCACAAGCTGAGGGACCACCATGGCAATGATGGCATAGATGATCAGGACGAAAACCACCAGCGCCACCACAACGCCCACAGAGCGGCTGAGCTTCTTCAGGCCACGCTCTGTGATGTTGCTCTGGCCCAGCAGGTGCTGCACCAGGCGCTCGACCAGCTTCATCACGGGGTTCATGAGGTAGGCAAACACCAGGCCGAAGGCCATCGAGGAGAAGACGGACAGGATGCTCTTGATGCCATTGAGAAAATCGCTCAGATGGTTGAAAATGGTGTAGCACAGCACGCTGATGAGAATGACCATCAGGAGCGTGACGCCCAGTTTGAAATACCGGCTGTCTTTTTGAAACATCAAAGTCCCTCCTTCCCCTATTTTACTAAGGATACTATACCATAGTTTTCATCCCCCGTCAAGTTTCGCCCCATGGGTTCACAAAAAATTAACCCTGCAGGCGGCCGAGGCAGTGGTGAAGCCGCGGGCTCTGCGCGGACGCTCGTGCGGTCCTTCTCCGGCGGGCGGATTTGGTCCCGCAGTAAAATTGTCCTTTTATTTGGACTGTTTCTGTGATATGATGGGCTCAGAAAACGGAAGGGGGTCATACTGTGGCAAAATGCGACAATCTCAAAAAGAAGCTCCTGCTGACGCTGGAGTTCCTGCACCGGCGGACGGACGAGGACCATTCCGCCACGTCGGCGGACCTGTTCACCTATCTGCAAAATCATGGCATCACCTGCGAGCGGAAGAGCCTCTACACCGACCTTGACGCTTTGGAGGACTACGGTCTGGACATCATCCGCACCACCGGCAAGACAGCCAGCTTCCGTCTGGCCTCCAGGACCTTTGATCTGGCGGAGCTGAAGCTGCTGGCAGACGCTGTGCTGTCGTCCAAATTCCTGTCGCAGCGGAAGTCGATGGAGCTTCTGCGGAAGCTGGAGACGCTGACCTCCGAGCACAATGCCGGGCAGCTTCGCCGCCAGCTTGTGGTCTCGGGACGGGTAAAGACCATGAATGAGAGCGTCCTTTACAGCGTGGACGCGCTGTATCAGGCAATCGCGCAAAACAGCCAGATCCGGTTCCGCTACTTTGAATGGGACCGCAACAAAGAGCGCCGTGACCGCGGCGGTGAGCGTCTGGCAAGCCCCTATGCCCTGTGCTGGGACGACGCCAACTATTATCTGATCGCCCACACGCCGGAGCATGGGTTGACACACTTCCGGGTGGACAAGATGTATCACATCGAGCTGACCGGCGAGCCGAGAACACAAACGGATGAGACGCGCGGTCTGAAGCTCTCAGACTACAGCACCCAGGTCTTCGGCATGTTCGGCGGGCCGGTGCGCCACGTGATGCTGCGCTTTGAAAACAGTCTGGCAGGCGTGGTGATCGACCGCTTCGGCAAGGACGTGATCCTCATCCCGGACGGGCCGGACCACTTCCTCTATACCGCGCAGGTGCGCATCTCGCCGAACTTCTTAAGCTGGGTCATCAGCTTTGGCCGCCGCGCCCAAATCCTCGGGCCGGAGGACGTGGTCCAATCGTGCCGGGAGCTTTGCGAGCAGGCTATGCAGGCCTGCGCCGCACAGACGCCGTAGGACACGGCTGACGGATCAGGCAGCAAAACGACGCCAAGGCGGAGGAAGCGCTCGAATGCTTCCTCCGCCTTGGCGTCGTTTTCAGATTTATGCGCTGGTTTACGCTTGTGCTTACAGAAAGGGCAGCACCGGGGCCGGGACGTAGGCTGATACGTCGCGGTGGAAGGCATGGAGCTCTTTGACCATGGAAGACGAAAGCGCCACGTTATCGGCCCGGAAGTAGATGGACTCCAGGTCGGGGTTGATCAGCTTGTTCACCTCGGCGATGTTCTCTTCGTAGTTGTAGTCCATATTGTTGCGCAGACCGCGGACCATATAGCGCGCGCCCTTCTCGGCGGCAAACTCCGCCACAAGGCCGCGGCAGATATCCACCCGGCAGTTGAACAGGCCCTCTTGCTGCAAGACCTCCTCAATGGCCATGCGCATGAGCTCCGGGTCGCATGAGCGGCCCTTTGCCGTGTTGATGCCAATGACCACATAGAGCGTGTCAAACAGCCGCGCAGCCTTGCGCACAATGTCCAGATGGCCGTTGGTAAAGGGGTCGAAGGAGCCGGGATAAATGGCAGTTGAAGACATACAAGGTGGCCTCCCATTTGTTTGGTAGGCGTATTGTACCACATTCCGGCCCGGTTTGCAAGCCTTTATCCGGGATACGGCCCGAGCTCCACGCCCTGGTAGTACCACTGCAGGATCTGCTGCCAGCTATGGCCGTCAAGCGCCATCGCGTTTGCCCCGTACTGGCTCAGACCCACGCGGTGGCCGTATCCGCGGGTCTGAAAAACAGCTCCGTCCTCGCTGAGATTGAGCGTGAAGGCCGTGGAGCGAAGGCCGAACAAGCGGCGAAGCGTCTGCCCGGTGAAGGGAACGCCGCCAAGCTCCAGCGTGGCAACGCCGCCGCCCGGGGTCGCGCTCAGCGCGCCGGCCCAGCCTTGCGGCGGGCCGGAGAGGTCTGCTTCGGGCTCCTCGGCCAAAATCGCGGCCTTGAAGTCTGCAAGCGGCACACACAGCTCGTCGTGATCGTGCGCGGCGTCCTGCTCGCCGGGGCTTGCGACCGCCTGCAAATATGGCACGTCGCTGCCCCAGACCGCTGCTGCCTGCTCGGTCATCCCGCCCGAGCAGGAGAAGAACGTGGCGTCGATGAGCGCTCCGTCGTAAAGGATCACCATCCCGTCGGTATCCGAAACCGCAAGCCTTGCCGCCTCGGCTGCGTCAGGATCTGCGCTTGCGGGGTCCACCCACGCCTGGCAGCAGGCGGGGTTCGTGCAAACCGCAGCCTGTCCGTGCCGGGGATTTGCGCACCGCCGCAGGGCGTAGGTCCGGCTGGCGACGGCCTGCGCCCGCTTCGCCTGCGGCTCGAAGGACGCGGGAAGCTCCGCCAAGACCACACCGGTGAGATAGGTTTGCAGGTCCGTTTCGACACACTGCCCGTCCTGCTCGATGCAAAGGCGAAAGCCCTCGTCAAAGCCAGGCTGCAGCGGCGCGTCCGTCGCTTTGACGCCCGCGCCGGCAGGCTCGGTCCCTTCCGCCGCCTGCGCGGGCGCATCCGCGCCGGCGGGCAGAGCCAGCGCCGCTGCAAAGGGCAAAAGAACGCACAAAATCGCAGATAACACGCCAAGACAGATGCTTTGCCGCATTTGTTCCCCTCTTTTCTGACCAAAACCAGTTGACGAATCGGTCGTTTTATGCTAGAATTATGTCAATATAGGGGAAGTCCCCCGCTTGACCTTCCTCTCCATCCTATGCGCCGGTCTTCGGTTTGAGAACCGCGGCGTGGATGGGCCCGCGGGGCATATGAATCTAACAGAATGGAGTGGATTCCATGAAAACGAAAAAGCCAGATATCTTCTTAGGCATCACCATGGTCATGCTGGTTTTGGCCATGTTGCTGTGTGTGGCGATCCTCTATTTCCAGAAGACCGGCAAAACCTTCGGTGATCCCACCCTGCAGACCAGCGAGACGCCCGCCGCTGATACCGGTGAGACCACTCCCTCCGAGATTGACACCCAAGAGCCCGCCCCCACCGAGACCACGCCCCCCGCGCCCTCCGGCGATCCCATCGATGAGGCTGCGCTCAAGGCCGCGCTCGACGACTCGCTCGACGGGCTGACCAGCGAATGGCAGGTCGTTGTGATGGATCCCGTGTTCGACACCCGGGTCGCCTCTGCAGCAAACTGCGACCCCGACGACTGGATGACCGCAAACAACCTGGGTCGGATCTACGTGCTGGCAGCCGCCTT
Organism: uncultured Eubacteriales bacterium; assembly: GCA_900316335.1. Classification (GTDB taxonomy): domain Bacteria; phylum Bacillota; class Clostridia; order Oscillospirales; family Oscillospiraceae; genus JAFRPC01. Next base: position 13,495 of record ONCN01000021.1, read on the forward strand.
CCAGAAGGTTGCCGACGGCGAGCTCACCCAGGATCAGATTTTGGACGACGCCAAGGCCATGATCACCGCCAACGACGCCGCAGCGGGTGACCGGCTGACGGAGCTTGTCGGCGGCAAGGAGGCTGTGAAGACCTTTGCCACCTCGGTCGGCTCCAAGATGGGCTTTAACCGCAGCTTTGCCGGCGGCGATGGCAAGAACTACGTCACCGCTCAGCAGGGCGCTATGATGCTCGATCTGATGTGCCGCGGCCAGCTTGTGAGCGAAGACGCCTCCAAGCAGATGCTCGACATCCTTATGACCCCCACCGACGCGCCCGAGATCGATCCGGGTCTCACGGGCGAGAACGCCAAGGCCGGTTTCCTCTATGACGTGGAAGACGGTGTTTGCACCTGCGCCCTCGGCGTTGTGGACCTCGGCGGCCGGCAGTACGTCTTCAGCGCCGTGTGCAACCTGCCCGTCACCACCGACGGCTCCAAGAAAAAAATCACCGAGCTCTTCTCCCTGACGCAGCCGTACTTCGAATAAGCCTGGAAGAAACGCAGCCGGGACACGGTTTTGACCGTGTCCCGGCTTTTTGTTGCTTGGTTTCCATGATCAAACGTTGAACAGGAAGTTCACGATGTCGCCGTCTTTCATGACGTATTCTTTGCCTTCGCTGCGAAGAAGGCCTTTGGCTTTGACGGCGGCCATGGTGCCGCAGGCTTTGAGGTCTTCAAAGGCCACAACCTCGGCGCGGATGAAGCCGCGCTCGATATCGGAGTGGATCTTGCCGGCGGCTCTGGGGGCCTTGGTGCCCTGGGTGATGGTCCAGGCGTGGACGTCGTCGGGGCCGGCGGTGAGGAAGGAGACGTAGCCCAAAAGCGCATAAGAGGTCTTGATGAGCCTGTCGAGGCCGCGCTCGGTCAGGCCGAGCTCTTCCATAAACATCTCGGCCTCCTCGGGCTCCATGTCCATGATGTCCTCTTCAAACTTGGCGGCTACAGGCAGCACTGCGGCGCCCTGCTCCTCGGCCAGCGCGGAGATCGCCAAAAACTGGGCGTTGTGGCGGTAGTCGGCCATGCCGTCCTCGTCGAGGTTGGCTGCGTAGATGACGGGCTTGGTGGTGAGCAGGCCGCCGTCCTGGAGGATGTCCTTGTCCTCGTCGGTGAAGGCGAAGGTGCGCGCGGGCTTGCCCTCAGACAGGTGCTCGAGCAGCTTTTCACACATGTCGGCCTCGTGCTTATACTTTTTGTCGCCGCCCTTGAGGTTCTTTTTTGCCTTCTCCAAACGGCGCTCGACGACCTCGATATCGGCCAAAATCAGTTCGAGATCCAGGCTCTCGGCGTCGGATCTGGCGTCGGCAGGCTCGGTGAAGAGGACGGAGTTGTCAAAGCAGCGAACCACGTGGACCAGCGCGTCGGTCTGGCGGATGTTCTGCAAAACAGAGTTGCCGCGGCCCGAGCCCTTGCTCACGCCGGCCACGTCCACAAAGTCGATGGTGGCGGGAGAATACTTCTTGGGCTTGTAATACTCCGCCAGCCAGTCAAGCCGCTCGTCGGGGACCTTGGCCTGGCCGATGTTGGGCTTGTTGGCCGCTCCGTAGCCGCCGGTCTCCGCCTTGGAGCCTGTGAGTGCGTTATACAGCGTCGTCTTGCCCACAGAGGGAAGACCCACGATACCTAGTTTCATACGTCTGTTCTCCTTTTTGTTTATCTGGCCTGGCGATAGAGGCGGGCGAGGCCGCCTTCTGAGGTTTCGCGGAAGGCCTTGGAAATGTTGATGCCGGTTTGGTACATGGTTTTGACCACCATGTCAAAGCTGATCGTGCGGGTGTCATAGAGGAAGTAGGCCAAGTTCAGCGCGTTCATGGCCCGCATGGCCGCCACAGCGTTGCGCTCGATGCATGGGATCTGCACAAGGCCGCAGATGGGATCGCACGTAAGGCCCAGGTGGTGCTCCAGCGCAATCTCGGCGGCGTATTCGATCTGAGACAGGTTCATGTCGCAAAGCTCTGCCAAGGCTGCCGCGGCCATGGCGCAGGCCACGCCTATCTCTGCCTGGCAGCCGCATTCGGCGCCGGAGACCGAGGCATTGTGCTTGACCAGACTGCCAAACAGGCCGGCGACGGCCAGTGCGTGGAGGATCTTCTCGTCGGAATAGCCGTGCTGCTCTTGCATATAGCGCAGAACGGCGGGCAAAACACCACAGCTTCCGCAGGTGGGAGCGGTGACGATGGTGCCGTTGTCAGCGTTCTGCTCGGACACGGCAAAGGCATAGGCGCAGATGATGCGCGTTTCACGCACCTGGGCCATCTGGTTTTTGGCTGCCTGCTCATACAGATACTTGGCCTTGCGCTCCAGGTGAAGGCCACCGGGGAGCGTCCCTTCGGCGTTGAGGCCGTCTGCAATGGCCCATCGCATGGCCTTCCACACCTTGGCCAAAAACGGCCAGATCTCAAGGCCCTCGGTCATCTCGACATACTCCCACAGCCGAATCTTGCGCCAGTTGCAGAACTGGACGATCTCGGCAAAGGAGTTTTCCGGGTAGACGTCTTCGTCTTCGGTGCTCTGGCGACCCTCAATGACGATGTCGCCCCCGCCCACAGACTGCACGCGCATGGGGCCGACAAGCTCACCCTGCTCAATGGCAAAAAAGTCGAGCGTATTGGGGTGCTTGAGGTCGGCCGGATCCTCTTTGGAGAAAACGATCTCGGTGGGCGTGGGAGCGAGGACTTCGCGCAGCACGCGGTCGGTGCCGTGGCCAACGCCGGTTTTGGACAGCGAGTCATAAAGCACAACCTTGTAGCCCTCGGCATCGGGATGCTCGGTGCGGAAAATGCGCGCAGCCCGCTCGGGCCCCATGGTGTGCGATGAGGACGGACCCTTGCCGATTTTATAAACATCACGAATGGATCTCACGGGGAAACCCACCTTTCTTGCTGTAGTGGCGAAAAACAACAGACGAGCCGATCTGGGACATGGCCCGCAGGGCCGGCATACGGTCATCTGATGCCTTACAATTCTATTATACCAAAGATATGCGCAAAATCAACAGCTTTTTCCCTCCGGCGTGGATTTCTCCCGCTTTCGGTGCAGGGCCTGCAAAGACAGCTCCCCTGCCAGCTTGAACAGGGTCTCAGAGAGCACCGTCTCCACGCTTTTGCCGCACCCTTGGGCCACACGGAGGTAAAAGCCGGCTGCGGCTTCGTCGAGCAGCACAGTGAATGGGATCATGTCAGCCTCCTGAATGGTTTTCTCACCATCCTATGCAGGGCCTTGACAGGTGTGATACAATGTAAAGTAGGATATTATGCAGCCATGCTGCGGAAAGTAGGAATATGACTATGGCAAAAGAGAAGAAAGTGGAACAGATCACCGATATGGAGGTCGATTTCGCCCAGTGGTTCACCGACGTGTGCAAAAAGGCAGAGTTGATCGACTATTCCTCCATCAAGGGCATCTTCATCTACCGGCCCTACGGCTACGCGATCTGGGAGAACATGCAGCGGATCCTGGACGCGGCCTTCAAGGAAAACGGCGTGGAGAACGTATATATGCCCATGCTGATCCCCGAGTCCCTGCTCCAGAAGGAGAAGGACCACGTTGAGGGCTTTGCCCCCGAGTGCGCCTGGGTCACCATGGGCGGCAGTGAGAAGCTGGAGGAGCGCTACTGCATCCGGCCCACCTCGGAGACGCTGTTCTGTGAGCATTTCAAAAACGTGATCCAATCTCATCGGGATCTGCCGATGAAGTACAACCAATGGTGCTCCGTGCTGCGGTGGGAGAAGACCTCCCGCCCCTTCCTGCGCCACAGAGAGTTCCTCTGGCAGGAGGGCCACACCATGCACGCCACCGCCGAGGAAGCCGAAGAATTTACCCGCACGATGCTGAACGTCTATGCAGACTTCTGCGAGAACGTGCTGGCCATGCCTGTCACCCGCGGCCAGAAGACTGAAAAGGAAAAGTTCAACGGCGCTGAGGCCACCTATACCATCGAGTGCATGATGCACGACCGCAAGGCCCTGCAGGCAGGCACCTCCCACTTCTTCGGCGACGGCTTTGCCAAGGCCTTTGATATCACCTTCGCCAACAAGGACAACCAGCGAGTCAACCCCTTCCAGACCTCCTGGGGCGTATCCACCCGTCTGATCGGCGGCATCATCATGACGCACGGCGACAACAACGGCCTTGTCCTGCCCCCCAAGGTGGCTCCCGTTCAGGTCATCGTGGTGCCCGTGGCCCAGCACAAGCCCGGCGTCATCGA
>ONCN01000177.1 GCA_900316335.1 uncultured Eubacteriales bacterium
TCCACTCTGGCGGTTTTTTCTGTGTTCTGACCCGTTGAGTTTTGGACCGATCTATGCTATACTGAACAAAAAAGAAGCGGCCGCCAAACGGCAGAAAGGAGAGGCTATGCTGGCATTTGCGGTTTGTGACGACGAGCAGGTGGCAGCCAGAAGTGTCGCTGGGCTTTTAAAGCGGGAGCTTGCCCGGCGCAGCGTTGAGGCCGAGCTGCAAATCTTTACCCAGAGCCGGGAGCTGGCTGCGCTGCTTGAGCAGGGGACCCATTTTGACGCCCTGTTTGCCGACATTGACATGCCCGAGCTTGACGGCATCCGCCTGGGCACGCTCTATCGGGCGGAGCTGCAGGACTGTCTTCTGGTTTTTATCTCCAACCGGGAGGATTTGGTTTTTGATACCTTCCAGGCCAAGCCCTTCCGCTTTGTGCGCAAGAAAGACTATAAGGCCAAGCTGCCGGAGGTCCTCTCCGACGTGCTGAGCGAGCTTGATCGGGCCGAGGCCAGAAAGATTGCCTTTCCCACCGGCGCGAGCAGCACCGTTCTGCTCCGGCCGGAGCGGATCTGCTACGTGGAGGCGGTCAAAAAGAAGCAGGTGGTCCACTATGGCCCCCAGGCCATCGAGGTGGCCTCCTCGTTCCAGAAGGTGGCCCAGCAGCTTGCACCCTACGGCTTTGTGCAAAGCCACAAGAGCTTTTTGGTCAACTGCCGCTATATTCGCTCCATTGCAAAAACGGACCTGACCCTGGACGACGGCACAGTCATCCCGGTCAGCCGGAACTATCTGCATGAGGTCCAGGACGCCTTTGTCCGCTACGCGGTGGATCTGCGCGGCGGCTGAGCCAAGGAAAGGAGACTGCTTTGAAAATCCTGAATTTCGGGTCGCTCAACGTGGACCACGTCTATCGGCTTGACCATCTGGTCCGCCCGGGCGAGACGCTGCAAAGCGGCAGCTATACCCAGGGCTGCGGCGGCAAGGGGCTGAACCAATCCGTCGCGCTGGCGCTTGCCGGCGCGCCGGTGTACCACGCAGGGCTGCTTGGCCGCGGAGCCGAGTTTTTGCGCACCAAGCTCAGCGACTGCGGGGTGGACTGCTCCTATCTGCGCCGGGCCGATCTGCCGGCGGGCCACGCCATCATCCAGGTGGACAACGCCGGGCAGAACGCAATCGTGCTCTTTCCCGGCAGCAACCACGCGCTCACGCCCGAGCTGATTGGCCGCGTTTTGGACCACTTCGGGCCCGGTGACGTGCTGCTGCTGCAAAATGAGACCAATCTGGTGCCCGAGCTCATCGCCCAAGGCGCCAGGCGGGGCATGGACGTGGCCTTCAACGCCGCCCCCATGGGGCCGGAGGTCTTGTCCTATCCGCTCGAGCAGGTCCACTGGCTCTTTGTCAACGAGACCGAGGGCGCGGCCCTCACCGGTCTATCCGATCCCGAGGCCATTGCCGATGCGCTTTGCAGCAAATACCCCAAGCTTGCGGTCATTCTGACCCTGGGCGAGCTTGGCTCTGTCTATCAGACCGGCAGCCTTCGCCTGTCCTTCCCCGCGCGCCAGGTCCGCGCAGCCGACACCACTGCCGCGGGCGATACCTTCACCGGCTATTTCCTCGCGGCCCTGGCGGACGGCGCGGACCCTGCCTATGCCATGAGTCTTGCCACTGCGGCCTCGGCCCTGTGCGTCACCCGCCCCGGGGCTGCGGATGCGATCCCCACCCTGGAAGAGGTGGTCCGGTTTTTGTGAGGTATACGATGATGCGACCCATTCCTGTGATCTGCGACTGCGATCCCGGCCATGACGACGCCATGATGCTCCTGCTCTGCCAGGCAAGTCCGCGCATTCGCATTCTGGCCGTCACCACAAGCTGCGGCAACCAGACCATCGAAAAAACCACCTACAACGCCCTTCGGGTCTGCACCCTGCTTGGCATCCGGGCGCCCGTTGCCAAGGGCAGTCCAAAGCCGCTCTTCGGCCAGCCCATCACGGCGCCCAATATCCACGGCCAGTCCGGTCTGGACGGGCCCAACCTGCCGGAGCCTGCCGTGCCGCTCTCACCCTTGACTGCGGTGGAGCTGATGGCCCAGACGCTCCGCCAAAGCGATGAGCCCGTGACCATCCTCTCCACCGGCCCCATGACCAACACGGCGGCCCTGCTGCTTGCCCACCCCGAGCTCAAGCCGAAGATCGCCGGCATCAGTCTGATGGGCGGCGGCATCGCCCACGGCAACTGGACGCCCGCGGCGGAGTTCAACGTCCTGGTCGATCCCGAGGCCGCGGATCTGGTGTTCCGCTCCGGCCTGCCCATTACAATGGCCGGCCTGGACGTGACCTTGAAGGCCCTCATCACCGAGACCGATATCCGCCGCATCGAGTCCATCAGCGGCGAGGTCGCCCGGGTGGTGGCGCAGTGGATGGAGTTTTTCTATGCCTTCCACAAGTCCATCGGCTACGCCGGCGCGCCGCTGCACGACGCGGTGGCCGCGGCCTGGCTCATCCGGCCGGAGCTCTTTGTCACGCAGCAGATGTTCGTCCGGGTGGAGACCCAGGGCGACTACTGCCGGGGCGCCACCATCGGCGCAAGGCCCGGCCGGACCGACCAAAGCTATGCGCCCAATGCCCGCTGCATCCTCGATCTGGACCGGCAGGGCTTTGTGGATCTGGTCTGTGAGGCTGTGGCAAGCTATGGAGGTGCAACATGAAACCACGCTGTATCTGGCTCGACTGTGATACCGGCACCGACGACGCTGCGGCCATACTGTGCGCCGCCGCTCTGCCGGAGCTGAAGCTTGCGGGCCTGTCTTCTGTGGCAGGCAACGTGGAGGGCCGCAAAACCTATCTCAATACGCTGCGCATCTGCCGGCTGATGGGCAGGACCTATCCCGTCTATGCCGGGGCCGCGCAGCCGCTTGCAGTGCCCTATACCCCGGCCTACGGCTTTCACGGCGAAAACGGCCTGGGCGGCGTCGAGCTGCCCCTGCCGGAGCACTGTGACGCTCCGGAGCTTCCCGCCTGGGAGGCCATCTACCGCTGCGCGGTGGCGCAGGGGGGCGAGTTGGAGCTCATCACCACCGGCCCCATGACCAACGCAGCCATGGCGCTGCTGCTGCACCCGGATCTGCCGCAATACCTCAAGCGGATTTTGGTCATGGGCGGCTCCGCCACCGGCGGCAACCGCACCCCCGCGGCCGAGTTCAACGTCTACGCAGACCCACACGCCGCACAGACCGTTTTCACCAGCGGCGTACCGGTGGTGATGTGCGGCCTGGACGTCACCGAGCAGGCGACCGTCACGCCCGCCCAGCTATCCGCGCTGGCAGCCTGCGGCGGGACGGTTGCGCAGACGCTCTGCCGCCTGCTTGCCACCCGGCCGGATCATCAAAGGGGCGCCGTGATGCTCCACGATGTGGTGCCGGTGCTGTATGCTGCCCGCCCCGGGCTGTTTGAGGGACGCAAGGCGTGGGTCCGGGTCGAGACCAAGGGCGCCATCACACGGGGCAAGACCGTGACAGACCTGTATTCCGACAAGAAGTATCCCGAAAAAAACGCGCTGGTTCTGCTTGGCGTGGACAGATCGGGCTTTGCCAGGCTCTTTTTCCGCCTGATCCTGTCTTTGGACGGGATCTGCACCGACGAAGCGTGCCTGGACCAAATTGAAAGGGGAGCGCTGACATGACAGACTATCCGACCCTTTGCGCCCAGTTGGAGGCGCTGACCGACGGCATCGACTATCCCATTGCAAACCTTGCCAACGCCTCGGCCCTGCTGTATGAGCATCTGCCGGATCTCAACTGGGCGGGCTTTTACCTGCGCCGCGGTCAAAAGCTGATCCTCGGCCCGTTCCAGGGCAAGAC
>ONCN01000075.1 GCA_900316335.1 uncultured Eubacteriales bacterium
GGGCTTCACCAAGATCGGAGAGGACTACTATCTCTTCAACGCCGGCAGCGGCAAGATGTATCAGGACGCCACCATGTGGGTCGGCGCAAACGACTATGGGGTGGAGCCCGGCATGCACTATTTTGCCGCCGACGGAAAGATGTTTGTGCCTGATCTTGAAAATGGGCAGAAGCAGATTGTGGAAGAAAACGGCAAGCTCTACTTCACCATCGACGGCGTGAAGATGACCAACGGTCTCAACGAGCTGGACGGCGAATACTACTATGCCCAGTCCAACGGGGTGCTGGTGACCGACAAGACCATCTGGGTCAGCCAGAAGAACGGCCTGATCCCGGAAAAGGGCGTCTGGCACTACTTCGGCGCCGACGGTAAGCTGCTTCAGACCGGCTTTGTGCAGGGCGGCGACGGCTATACCTACTACTACTCCGAAAACGTCCTGGCCCTGGGCTTTACGAAAATCGGGGATGACTACTATCTCTTCAACGCCGGCAGCGGCAAGATGTATCAGGACGCCACCATGTGGGTCGGAGATAATGCCTACGGCATCGTCGGCGGTATGTATTACTTTGGCTCTGACGGCAAAATGACCGTGACCTGATCCGCCCAGGACCCTGGCGGGGCTCCGCGTCCTCGCGGAGCCCCGCACATTCAAAACATATGACCATCGAAACTTTAGTTGCCACCATCTGCCAGACAGATCACAGTCTGGCCACATCCATGAACCTGCAGACCGACGCGCTGATCGGCAACCAGTGTGGCCGTATCGGAACCGAGACCATCGATCTGCAAGGGCATCGAATTACATTTTTTCATACCGACCAGCGAGGGGTTGGCCAAAACCGAAACCTGCTGCTGGACCAGGCTTCGGCGGAGATCCTGATCTTCGCCGACGATGACATGCGCTTTGTTAGCGGCTATCCTGCCATCGCCCGGCAGGCCTTTGCCCAATGTCCCAAGGCGGATGTGATCGCCTTCAACCTGATCGAGACGCAGCCCACGCGATATCGCAACAAGACCATTCATCGCCTGCGGTGGTACAACTATGGCAGATACGGCGCAGCCAGACTCGCTGCGCGCAGATCAAGCCTGCGCCGCGCCGGGATCCGCTTTCGGGAGGATTTCGGCGGCGGAACGCTGCACGGCTCGGGCGAGGACACGATTTTTCTGCATACGTGCTTAAAGAAAGGGCTTCGACTCTATGCTGTGCCGCTTGCCCTGGCACAGATCGACCAGCAGGCGGCCTCCACCTGGTTCTCCGGGTACGACCGGAAGTTTTTCTTTGACAAGGGCGCGCTCTATGCCTGCTTGCACCCCTTGATCTGGCCCGTGTTTGCGGTGCGGTTTTTGCTGCGCTATCGAAAAAAGCACGGGGACGCGGTGCCGCAGTCGGAGGCCTGGCGGGCTATGCTCGCAGGCGGCCGGTCGTTTTCCCGCGGCGAGGAGGGCACATGAGGTTCAGCATCATCGTCCCCGTATATAACGCCGCGCCATGGCTTGAGACCTGTGTGCGCTCTGTGCGTGCACAAACCTACGCGGATTGGGAGCTGATCATGGTGGACGACGGGTCCTCTGACGACAGCCCGGCCATTGCCGATGCGCTAGTCAGTCTTGAGCCTCGTATGCGGGCGGTCTGCCAGGACCATCTGGGCCAGTATGCAGCTCGCCGCCGCGGCATTGAGCTGGCGCGGGGAGCATACCTGCTGTTTTTAGACAGCGACGACACCATCGAGCCTACCGCACTGGCGCAGATGGACGAGGTCCTGCGCAAGATGGAGCCAGATCTGCTCTTATTCACCGGGAAGATCATACAGGCGGGGACAGATACCGGCCGTCGGTTTGGCGTTCTGAAGGCCGCCCAGGGGCCGGTGGAGATCTGCACGCTCCGCAAAAGCCTGCTTCAGGGCAACGATTTGAACTCCCTTTGTATCAAAGCCTTTCGCCGGACACTTTTTGTGCCAAACGAAGCGCCGTCCTTTTGCTGTGGCTATGGGGAAGACAAAGCAATGCTGCTGGAGCCCGTGACGCGCGCGCAGAGCGTCTGGTATCTGCCGCAGCCGCTGTACTGCTATCACCATCATCCGAAGAGCACCATGCACAGCTATGGTATGGACGATATTGAGGATCTTCTGGGCGGTGCGCTTTATGACCGGCTGGAGGAATATGCCGTTCGCTGGGGCCTGCGCGACCGGCACAGCCGCCGGGCGATTGCGCAGCAATATCTCAGAACCTATTTGACTGTCTACTATGGCCTTCGCCGCGGCTGCGGCGATGCAGAAGCGCGCCGCAAGCTGCGGCATTATCCTTGGGGCTGCCTGCTTCGATGGCGCTATTTTCCCGCCGCCTTGGCTCCGGGCTTGCGTATGAAAGAGCGGCTCGGGCTTGCCGGCGCCTTGCTGCGGCTATAGGTTGAAGCCGTTATGAAACAACTGACCTTGAATTTGGAAAAACGAAATATTCTGACGACGCTTGCAAATCAACTGATCACCACCGCCTGCGGGATTTTGATCCCCCGTATTTTGATCACCGCCTATGGTTCCGGGCCGTATGGGATCACGGTTTCGATCACGCAGTTTTTGTCCTACATCTCCCTTTTGGAAAGCGGAATTGGCGGGGTTGCGCGCGGCAAGCTGTATGGCCCGCTTGCGCGGGGCGAGAAGGCGGAGGTCCGTGCCGTCTATGAGGCGGTCAAGCGATTTTTCCGTTTTGTGGCTGCGGCATTTCTGGTGTACAGCCTGGCGCTGGGCCTGTTTTATCGGGACCTTGCCCATGTGGAGGATTATTCCCGGGGCTATATCTTCTGCCTGGTCTTGATCATCGGCTTGTCCACTATGGCAAAGTACATGGGCGGCCTTGCCAATCTTACGCTGATTGTAGCCGACCAGCGGCAATATGTGGTCAAGCTAATCACCGCTGCCGCTGCGGTGGTGAACACCGCCATGATCGTTCTGCTGGTGCGCTGGGGGAAGGATCTGATCTGGGTCAAGCTGGTCAGCAGCATGATCTTTGTGCTCCCGCCTGTTTGCTATGCGCTGTATGTACGCTGGCGCTACCGCCTGCCAAAAAGCAGCAAAAGGGCGGTGCTGGAGCAGAAGTGGACCGGTATTGGGCAGCATCTTGCCTATTTCCTGCACACGAACACGGATGTGGTCTTGTTGACTGTCTTTGCAGATGTGAAGCTGGTTGCGGTCTACGCCGTCTACAGTCTGGTGGTCAACAGCATCCGCGCAATCACAGAGTCCTTTTCCGGCGGCATGGAAGCCCGATTTGGCGAGCTGATCGCAAAAAACGAAACCCAGCGGCTGCGCGCAGCCTTCCGCCGCTATCAGAGCCTGATTTGCGCAGTAACCCTGGTCCTGTTCTGCTGCGCGGGTATATTGATCGTTCCCTTTGTGAAGCTCTACACCCGCCAGGTGACCGATGCAGACTACGTCAGACCCGCTTTTGCCCTGGTGCTGGTGTTGGCTGAGGCGGTCAATTGCCTGGCGTTGCCCTGCGCAAGTCTGCCTGTGGCGGCGGCCCGCCTGCGCCAGACCAGGTGGGGTGCCTATGGGGAGGCCATCTTAAACGTAGCGCTATCCTGCCTGCTGATCCGTTGGGATCCCCTTTTAGGCGTTGCGTTGGGAACCTTCGCCGCGACGGTTTTTCGGGCCCTTTATTATATCCGCTATTCTGCAAAAACGCTGTTGGGCCTGTCTGCCGTCAGACTGACGGCGGAGCTTTTTGCCGAGCTTGCCCTGCTTGCCGGGGGGATCGTGGCGGGCAGAGCGATCCTGGCGTACGTGACAATCACAAACTACCTCCAGTGGGCCCTTTGCGGAGCGGGATGCTTTGTGCTTTTGTCTCTGCCCGCGGCGGCGATCCTTTTGAGTTTGAGAAAGCGGCATGCGACCGCATAAGAAAGAGAACAACGCCATGGAAAAACCGCGCCTTTTGATCGTCAACAACAATATGCACCTGGGCGGGGTCCAAAGCGCGCTCGCAGCGCTCTTGCAGCAGATCTGCGACCAGTGGGACGTAACGCTGCTGCTGTTGTATCCCGGAGGCGAACTGATGGACCGCATCCCACCTCAAGTGGAGGTCGTATCCGCAGCTCCGCTTCTCGCGTACTGGGGCATGACCAGACAGGACGCAGCCGTTTCGGGGAAGGCGCGAACCCGGCTGTTTATGGCCGGGTTGACCCGGCTGCTTGGCCGCAGCGTGGTGATTTTGCCTGCACTTTTGTCCCAAAAAAAGCTGACCGGTTTTGACGCAGCCATTTCATTCCTGCATTCCGGGCCAGACCGGGTATTTTACGGCGGCTGCAACGAGCTGGTGCTCCGCCGGGTCGAGGCCAAGCGGAAGTTCACCTTTCTCCACTGTGACTTTGCCGCAATCGGCGGCTGCAGCCGGAGCAACGCAAGACTCTATCGCCGCTTTGACCGGATCGCCGCCTGCTCCTGCGGCGCGGAGCTTGCCTTTTTGCGCGTGTTTCCTCAACTGTCGGATCGAACCATGGTTGTGCCAAACTGCCACGACTACGCCTATATCCGCGCAATGGCAGAAAAAGAACCTGCCTGTCTGCCGCGCACAGGGGTCAACGTCCTCACGGTTGCCAGGTTTGGCCGGGAAAAAGGGATCCTTCGGGCAGCCGAGGCCATGGCCGAGCTTGCGCAGCAGCGGGATGATTTTCGCTGGTACGTTATCGGTGACGGGCTGGAGTACGCGCCTGTTCAAGCCTTGATCCATGCGCGCGGCTTGGAGGAGCGGATGGTCCTACTGGGCGCCAAGCTGCAGCCATACGGCTATCTCAAGGCTGCGGATCTGCTTTTGATCCCCTCCGTCTCTGAGGCGGCGCCCATGGTCATCGGGGAGGCTGCTGTGCTTGGCACACCGATCCTCTCCACCCGAACCTCATCGGCTGTGGAGCTCGTGCAGCAGCCCGGCCTTGGCTGGGTCTGTGAAAACAGCCTGACCGGCATCCAAGAGGGTGTCAGGCGCGTTTTGGACGATCCGCAGAGTCTTGCGGCTCGCGCTGGAGCGCTGGAAGGGATGAAGCTGGATAATACCCTTGCACTGCGCCGCTTTGCCGAACTTTTGACGGAAGAACGGGTATCACTATGAATAGAATTGACAAAGCGGATCTCGCACGACGTCCCGTGTTGGCGCTTGCAGGCTGTGTTGTGCTCTCAGCCCTGCTCTGCGTTGGACAGATCCGCGCAGCCACTGGCTTGATTGCCGCGACTTTGTTTGCCTTTCTGCTCTTTTTGCTATGGGCCAGCAGCGAAAACAACGTGTTTGCGGTGCTGCTATACTTTCTGCCGTGGAGCCCGCTGCTCAAGCTCTATTATGGCGGCTTCAGCTTTTTTACCGTCGGACTGCTTCTGACGTGCGGCATTTCGTTTCTTCGCGACAAAGGACGGATCCGCGTGTATCAGGTAGTTTTAACCTGCGTCGTCATGGCCCTGACGCTTGTGGGCAAGGCTGTCCAGGGAAATCGTCTTGCCTTCAGCTATGCCTTTTTTCTGGCGATGCTCCTGCTGTTTCCATGCGTCACCAAGGGCAGCGATCAAAGGCTTGACCTGTGGCTTTTAACGGCGTTTTTCGCCTGCGGCATCATCACCGCTGCACTCTCGGCCCAGCAGATCGCGCGCTATCCCAATATCTCCCGGTTTATCAAAGTGGACTCCTATCTTACCATCACAAGGCTTTCTGGCTACTATGGGGATCCCAATTTCTACTCCGCGCATATCACTGCATGCCTGGCCGGGATCCAGATCCTTTTGAGCCGGGAACGTCAGCGGCTGAGACAGCTCCTTCTGGCGATGCTGGCGGTGCTGCTGCTCTATTGCGGCCTGCTCTCGGCCTCCAAGACGTTTGTGGTGGTCACTGCTCTGCTCTTTTTTATCTGGGTCCCGATCCTGCTGGAGCGCCACTCCTTCGGCACCGGCCGCCTGCGGCTGATCCTTGGAATCCTGTGTGCCGGGCTTCTTGTGTTCACCTCCACTGCCTTTCAGGAACTGATGCGGATCATGGATACCCGGTTTTCCTATGCCTCAAACGTGTCTGAGCTTACAACCGGCCGCACGGACCTCTGGGTCAATTATCTCAAAGAGTTTTCTTCCAATATTCCTCTGACCCTCCTTGGGGAAGGCTATTCCGCCGTGACGCTGCACGGCAGAGCTTCTCACAACACGCTGATACAGGGAGTGTACCAGTTTGGAATACTGGGGTTCCCGTTGGTTATCGCGTGGCTCTTTATCACCCTGCGCGGCATTTATGCGCGCACGAATTTGCGCCAGATCCGATGGAACGATCTGCTGCTTGCCGCCATCGGCGTTGCCCTGCCCTGGATGGGCCTTGACATTCTCTTCTTCGACGAGCTGTTTCTTCTTCCCGTCTATGCAGCGATCGCGGCAGCCTATTCCGCCAGTGAGCTGAAAGATGGATAATCACTGAAAACAGACCGCTTTCGGAAGCTTGCACATTTCAGCTTCCGGGGCGGTCGGTTTTTGTCAAAGCGTCAAAATCCACAAACCGCGGCGGGGAGATTTGGAGGGATGGGAGAAAATTTGACTTTTGTTGAAAAAATGGGATTTTGGAATGGATTTTCGTATATTTTTGTGCTACAATGTATTGCGCCTTAATATGGGCCGCGTTGATTGGCGGCGCGGCCGCTGAGGGAAATTGAAGGAGGAACATCTTATGACGAAACGCGTCTCAAGGGTCATTTCCGCCATTCTGGTGCTGGCAATGATCCTGACCATGCTGCCTGCTGCGGCGATGGCCACCAACGAGGGGGAGAGCGCCCAGTTCCTGACCGGTATGCCGGCAGACGGAAGCTATGGCGTGATCTACTCCTGCGGCGAGGGGTATAGCCATGTTATGGGCTATGACATCGTCGGCGGCGACGCAGCAAGCAAGGCTGTCGAGCTGAGCGAGGACGGCAAGTCCATCCGGTCTTTGCCCGACGGCACCGCAATCATCAAGTTTATCCAAAACACCGACGGCAGCTACTACTTCATGTTCGGCAACAAGTACCTGGTACTGAAGGACGTGGATGCCCAAAACAAGGAAAAGCTCGTTCTGTCCGATACGGCCGAGAATGGCGCCAAGTGGACCATCAAGCCCGACCAGGCTGGGATGGACAACGCCTTTAACGTCATGAACGCCGAGTACAAGTGGAACGGCAAATATGACGTTTATCTTGAGCAGTACAACGGCTCGAAGTGGTGCGGCTATTCCTACAACGCCAACACCCCGCAGCACTTCCAGTTCCGCTTTGCGTCCACCTCCGCCGATCCCGACGGCCGTGTGGGCGAGCTCCAGGCGGCGGCTGCACTGCCTGTGGCGGGCGACACCGTGGTCATCCACAACGCCTATGCCAACGCGGTCTTCGGCCAGCCCACTGCGCCCGACGCCCCCAAGCCCAATCTCACGGGCGCCGCGGCCAAGCTCAAAAACGGGACGCTGAGCTATGACGACATCGGCGACGGCGGCCTGATCTTCACCGTGGCCGTCTCCGGCGGCGAGTACACCTTCCAGACCGGCGGCAAGTATCTGGGCATGCCCGACAACTACACCGACGAGAACGGCAAGACCGTCAACGACGAGAGCCTCATTCTGCGCGACGAGCAGAGCGACTACACCAAGTGGACCGTCTCCGAGATCAACGGCGGCTGGCTCATGAAGAACAAGGGCGCCCAGTGGAAGGGGTATCCCGTATACGTTGAGTACTTCGACGATCTGTTCTGCGGCTATTCCTTCGATGCAAGCCGGCCGCAGATCTTTGCCATGAACTTCTTCAAGATCACAGACCGCTACAACAAGGGCTATGTGGTCAACCCCGCCGTTGTGATGGCGCCGGACCTCAGCGCCGCTATCGGCACGGACTGCCCGGTGAAGTTCACGCTGAACGATCTCAACGACGCTGTGACCACCACCGTCCGGTATTGGTTTGACGGCTCCTCCGCCGGCGCCAAGACCGCCGAGGCCACCTACGAGCAGAAGATCGGCAGCTTCACCATCCCCAGCGCCGATCTTGAGGGCCACAAGACGCTCACCATCGAGATCACCGTGACTGACTCGATGGATCTGACCTTCAAGGGCGGCACCACCCTGGAGATTGTGGACGAGCCGCTGATTTTGGACGTCAGCCCCGCCCCCAACGCCGCCACCGGCGATGAGGCCCGGCCCGAGATCTCGGTCCGCTTCGCCAACGCCAAGCAGAACCCCAGCTTCACCATGACGCTCGACGATCTGACCGTTCCGGCCACGGTGGAGGGTGACAAGCTCACCTATACCCCGGCTGAGGATCTGTCTCTGGGCAAGCACAGCCTGTACGTCTCCATCGTCAGAGCCGACGGCAAGCGTGTGGAGAAAAACTGGAACTTCTTCGTCGGCGAAAGCGGCGAGACGCTCTACTTCGGCCAGATCCACGCCCACACCTCGGAGTATTCCGACGGCGCCGGCACGCTGGAGCAGGCTTATGAGCACGCCCACGACGTCAAGAACCTGGACTTCATCATCATCACCGACCACTCCAACTACTTTGACAACACCAAATCCGCAACCAAGAGCTCTTACTACGATCTGAGCCCCTTGAGCAAGAACGCAGCTGGCACCACCACCAAGTGGGAAGAGGCCAGAGCCACCGCAAAGGAATACAATGACAAGTGGGACGACTTCCTTTGCATCTACGGCTATGAGATGACCTGGTCCGGCGGCCCCGGTCATACCAACACCTTCAACACCTACGGCGTGGTCTCCCGCAACAACAGCGAGCTCAACAGCAAGACCAATCATGCCGGCATGTTCCTGTATAACGACCTGATGTGCAACGCCGACAAGGGCCTGGACGTCAACGGCGAAGAGGCAGCCACCACCCGCGATGGCGAAGAGGTCAAGGGCGTGGAGGCTACCAAGTACATCCCCTACGACGCCGACGGCAAGGCCGTGCCGGTGGTCTCCCAGTTCAACCACCCCGGCGTCACCTTCGGCAACTTCGGCAACTTTGCCGGCTACACCGCCAAGCGCGACGACGTGCTCAACCTCGTCGAGGTCGGCAACGGCGAAGGCAAGGTGGGCGGCTCGAGCTACTTCCCCTCCTATGAGCAGTACGATCTGTGCCTGTCCATGGGCTGGCACATCGGCCCCACCAACAACCAGGACAACCACAAGGGCAACTGGGGCGACTCCAACACCTGCCGCGACGTTGTGCTGACCGACGACTTCTCCGAGATCGGCATCTACCGTGCGCTCGATCAGCGCCGCATCTACGCCACCGAGGACCAGGATCTGGAGATCTATTACGAGCTTGAGGCCAACGGCACGTCCTATAAGCTGGGCGACGTTGCGCCCATCGAGCCCGATGCACAGCCCAAAACCGTCAAGGCTAAGCTCACCATCAACGATCCCGACCGCGCCGACTCCATCGGCAAGATCCAGGTCATCGGCGAGGGCGCCAAGGTCTTGAAGGAGATTGCCGTCTCCGGCAACTCCTACAAGGGCGAGATCGAGCTGGAAAATAACTCCGGCTTCTACTACATCAAGGTCATCCAGGGCGACGGCGACATCGCCGTGACCGCGCCTGTCTGGACCTCTGAGACCGTGCCCGTGGCCGTGGACGCCAAGACCTCTGCGGCTGTGGCAGTCCAGGGCGCGGAGGAGACCATCACCGCCACCCTCACCAACGGCAGCGAGACCGAGCCCATCACCCTGACCGGCTACACCGTCACCGCTGAGGGCAAGGTCGTGGCAGAGAAAAC
The DNA here is from genome assembly GCA_900316335.1 of uncultured Eubacteriales bacterium. Classification (GTDB taxonomy): domain Bacteria; phylum Bacillota; class Clostridia; order Oscillospirales; family Oscillospiraceae; genus JAFRPC01. The sequence continues at coordinate 9,744 of ONCN01000075.1, forward strand.
GGGTCTGACCGAGGTTGTGGCCGCGAGCAGCGTCAAGACCGTCGAGGTCCCGTTTACCCCCGCCAAGCACGACGACAAGGCTACCTATGAGATCACGGTGCAGTTCTCCTATGTCTACAAGGACAAGCCCCTCACCTACGAAAAGAAGCTCACCGAGACCTCCTATCCGCCCGAGCAGATGACCTACATCGGCATCGACAGGGGCCACAAGAACTTCTACGTCTCCGGCGACTATGCCAACAACGAGACCTCCTTCATCCAGATCTGCGCGGACAACGGCATCCTCTGCGAATACATCGACGAGAACAAAATGACCAAGGAAACCTTGTCGAAGTACAAGCTGATCGTCCTTACCGTGCCCCGG
>ONCN01000016.1 GCA_900316335.1 uncultured Eubacteriales bacterium
CGCGTTCCCCGCCCGGCAAAACAAGGTCACGCCATTGTTCAACGCTCTTAGACCATTTTGAGGTACATCTTTTTTTCCTACAACAACTTGACACCGACATCTTTCGCATTACCCTTTGACGAATGGCCTGTGATGGAGTATAATATAGAAAAAACTCCGGGAGGTGCTTTGATGAATCAGCGTCAACGCTCATCCTTGCAGCGCCAGCGCCAGCTTTATCAGGACGGTGTGGTGCTGACCACCGGCGAAATGGTGGATCAGTGGCTGCCCCGTCGGGACCGGAACGCGCATAAGGGAGACTTCGGCAGGGTGCTGATCGTGGCAGGCTCTGTCGGCTACACCGGCGCCCCGGTTTTGGCGGCAAACGCCGCTCTGCGAACCGGTGCGGGCCTGATCTTTGTCGGCGTCCCCGAGATGGTCTATCCCATTGTGGCGCACAAGCTGGATGAGCCCATGGTGTTTCCCTTGAACTGTGACGAGAGCGGCAGACTCAACACCCGCGCTGTGCCGCAGCTGATTGAGCGGCTGCAGAGCTGTGACGCAGTGCTCCTCGGCCCCGGGCTTGGCAGGTCGCCTGCCATCCTGGACGTGACTGCAGCGGTTTTGCAGCACGCAGCCTGTCCGGTGATCCTGGATGCCGATGGCATAAACGCGCTGGAAGGGAATATAGATGTGGTACAGACTGCTGCCTGTCCCGTGATCTTAACGCCGCATGATGGAGAATTCCGCCGCCTGGGCGGGGATCCCTCCTCCGCAAACCGCTATCATAGCGCAAAGGAGCTAGCCCTGGCGCTTGGCTGTACCGTTCTGCTCAAGGGACACCGCACCATCATCACCGACGGCAAAGCCTGTTATCTCAATGCCACAGGCAACCCCGGCATGGCGACCGGCGGCAGCGGCGACGTGCTGGGCGGCGTGCTCTTGGCACTGCTTGGACAGGGGCTGGATCCGCTTCGCGCTGCTGCTGCGGCGGCCTGGCTCCACGGCGCGGCAGGAGACTTCTGTGCCGAGTATCTTGGGGAATACGGCATGACCCCCACGGATATGATCGAAAATCTGCCGAAATTCTTAAAGTAAGGATGTGTTCCGGTGCAGCGAAGCAAACTCGCTGTACTGACGATGCTGCTTTGCCTGCTGTGTGCCTGCGGCGGCAAAGAAACCGATACCCTCTCAGGCCCGATGGCGCTCAGACAAGCGCTTTTGACCAGCGAAAGCGTCACAGCCGATCTGGACGTGACCCTGCCGGATGAGGATGCGGTGTGGCAGTTTTCCATGCACGCCGTTCTGACCCCGGAGGGGAGCATGGACTCTGAGATCACCGCGCCGGAGTCCGTGTCGGGAATTCGTGCCAAGGCTGACGAGTCTGGCAGGCAGCTTGCCTTTGACGGCGCAATGGTCGACTTCGGCGTGAGTCCCGGCGGCCTGGAAAGCCCGGTTTTGCTGCCGGCACTTCTTATGCGCGCCTGGTGCGCCGGCGACCTTCTTTCTGCCGGCATGGACGGGGATGACCTGCTTGCCGTCTATCGTCTGGACTACGGTGCGGAGGAAAAGCAGGTCCGCACATGGCTGGATGGGGATCAAATCCCCATCCGTGCCGAGATCGTTCAAAACGGCGCGGTGCAATGCACCGTGATCATCCAACATTTTACCTTTGGAGGAACCAATGAAACTGCTCAAGAGGACCTGGGCTGATGTGTCTTTAGACAATCTGGCCCATAATGTCAAGCTGCTGCGCGACCGGGTCGAGCCCGGCTGCATATTTCTGGGTGTGGTCAAGGCGGACGCCTACGGCCACGGCGCCATTCCCATCAGCCGCAGGCTGAAGGAGCTTGGGGCGGACTATCTCGCTGTGTCCAACCTTGAGGAGGCGATCCAGATCCGCCGCGGCGGCATTTGGCTTCCCATTTTGGTTTTGGGCTATACGCCGCCTGTCTATGCCGAGGATATGGCAAGCATGGGCATCTGCCAGGAGGTCCATGCGCTGGAATACGCCAAAGATCTGAGCCAGGCCCTGGATGGCACCGATAAAACACTCACGGTCCATCTGAAGCTGGACACCGGCATGTCCCGCCTGGGCTTTTTTGCCTATGACCGGCCGCAGACCTATGGCGAGCTTTTCGCCGTCAGCCGCCTGCCGCATCTTGAGGTTGAAGGCATCTTCACCCATTTCCCTGTCTCGGACAGCCTGAGCCAGGAAGACCAAAGCTTTACCCAGCTTCAGTATACGCGCTTTACCGCAATGGCCCAAGCCCTTCGTGACGCCGGGCTGGAGCTGCCGATCCGGCACTGCTGCAATTCCGGCGCAACGCTGCTGCACCCGGAGTATTGCCTCGACATGATCCGTCCCGGCATTGCCACCTATGGCATCAGCCCCAGCGAGGAGCTGGAGGGGATGTATGACCTTCGGCCCTTGATGAGCCTTCGCACCACGATCTCCCAGGTCCGGGATTTTGAACCCGGCGTCACGGTGAGCTACGGCAGGACCTACACCACGCCCTCGCCCAGAAAGATTGCCGTGGCGGCCATCGGCTATGCCGACGGCCTGCATCGGGCGCTGTCCGGCAGGGTTTCGTTCCTGCTCCACGGAAAGCGTGTACCTGTCGTTGGCAGGATCTGCATGGATATGTGCATGCTCGACGTCACCGAGGTTCCGGATACCAAGCCCGGCGACGTGGTCACGGTATTCGGCCGGGACGGGGCGGATTTCATCCCGGTGGATGATCTGGCCAAAAAGATGCAGACCATTCCCTATGAGACTTTGTGTGACGTCAACAAGCGCATTCCCCGGATCTATCTTGACGGCACCAAGCGCATGGAGATCCTGCAGTACATTGTCTGACAAAACACGACTCTCGCGCATAGAATATACCGTGCCCGTTCTGATCCGGGCACGGTATATTTTTCCCGAAAGCGTGGAACAATACCAGCAGCAAGAAAGCGGAGCGTGAGAATGATGGATACCAGCGTCAAGCGGGGAGATATTTACTATGCAGATCTGAGCCCGGTAGTGGGCAGCGAGCAGGGAGGGACCAGGCCGGTTCTGATCATCCAGAACGACACCGGCAATCGCCATTCGCCTACGGTGATCGCAGCGGCGATCACCTCTCAGGTTGGCAAGGCCAGGCTGCCGACGCACATCACCATCCACGGCCCGGACGTGGGCCTGAGCAAGGACTCGGTGATTTTGCTCGAGCAAATCCGCACAATCGATAAAAGACGTCTGCGCGAGCACACAGGCCGTCTGAGCGACCTGCAAATGCAGCACGTGGATCAAGCCATTGCCGTCAGCATGGGCTTGAGCTGACAAAACTGCGGCCGACGCCGCCGAATTCCGGGCCAGCCCCCGATTTGTTCCCTGCCGGGAACAAATCGGGGGCTTTTCCGGGAGTAGCAGATTTCTATGGTTGCAAAAACCATGTTTATCATGTATAATCACTCCGTGAAACAACGAAACGAGGAATACCCATGAAAACCCATGACTTTTACTATGACCTGCCCCAGGAACTCATCGCGCAGACGCCCCTGGCAGACCGGGACAGCTCCCGCCTTTTGGTGCTGCATAAGGACACCGGTGGTCTGGAGCATCGCACGTTTCATGACGTGATCGACTATCTTCAGCCCGGCGACTGTCTGGTCTTGAACAATTCCAGGGTCCTTCCTGCCAGACTGCTCGGCCATCGTGAGCCCACGGGCGGCGCGGTCGAGGTCCTGCTGCTCAAAGATCTGGGCTCAGACACCTGGGAGTGCCTGACCAAGCCCGGCCGCAAAACCCCGGTTGGAACCACGCTGTCCTTTGGCGACGGCCTTCTCACCGCCACCGTGGTTGAGGCCATGGAGGACGGCAACAAAAAGGTCTGCTTTCACTATGCAGGCATTTTCCTGGAGCTGTTGGAGCGGCTGGGAAAAATGCCGCTTCCGCCCTATATCAAAGAGGAGCTTCAGGATCAGGAGCGCTATCAAACCGTCTACTCCAAGGTCAACGGCTCTGCCGCTGCGCCGACAGCGGGGCTCCATTTCACGCCGGAGCTGCTCCGGGCCATCCGGGATAAAGGCGTGGAGCTTGCTTATGTGACGCTCCACGTGGGCCTTGGTACCTTCCGCCCGGTAAAGGCCGAGGAGATCACCGACCACCATATGCACGCCGAATTCGCGATGATCGACCGTGAGACAGCCGATATTCTGAACCGGACCAGATCTCGCGGCGGTCGGATCGTGTGCGTCGGCACCACCTCCTGCCGGACCATCGAATCCTTCGCATCCGAAGACGGCACCTTTACAGAGCGCTCGGGCTGGACGGATATCTTTATCTATCCCGGCTATCGCTTCAAGGCGATGGATGCCCTCATCACCAATTTCCATCTGCCGGAGAGCACCCTGATCATGCTGGTCTCCGCCTTTGCCGGCAAAGACCGGATCATGCAGGCCTATGAAACCGCAGTCTCAGAGCGCTATCGCTTCTTCAGCTTCGGTGATGCGATGCTCATTCTGTAACGCAGAATACAGGCGGACCGACCACTGACGCGCTGCCTGGATCATAGGATATGGAGTTTACCATGAAATACGGCAAACGATGTACGGCGTTCCTGCTGGCGCTGGTGCTCTTTTTTGGCTGCGTTGGGTGCGCGCCCTTCTATCCGGGTCCTTCCGCTGCCCCGACGCCGGGCAGTGTTCAGCTAGATATTCCGCAGATCCCGGCTTCCCGCGGGCCGGCTCCGGAAAACAGTGCGACCTGGCGAGAGCTCTTTTTTGACCGCGCCTTGCCCGAAGAGGGATACCTCGCAGAAAATGAGACAGGCTTTTACGTGACTGACAAGGATGGCAGCAATTCTGTCATTGTCATGGACGCGCAGACCTTGCTTTCGCAAACCGCCGCAATGGAGCCGCTGCCCAGAACACACTATTTCCAGGACCTGCTCGATGCGCGGTTTACCCTTTTATTTGCAGCCTTCGATATGGCCATGGAGCTTGGTTGCCGGAAATTCAGTTTTCCGACCCGGGAGCTGCGCGCGTGGGACGTGTCAGAGGTGCTTCTGTACATCAGCCACACCTTTTTTCTGACCTATGGCAGCCCGAACTTTTCTGTCACACCGGATCGGGAGGGCTCCGATGGCGAGCCGTTCCGATTTATGACGGTGGTTCTCACCGAGTATGACCAGCAGGATCTCCAAAACTGCCTGACCGCACTTGCAGAGGCGCGGCGTATCGTGTCCAGACTTGATGAGAACTGGTCTGAGCTGGAGAAAGCAAAATACTTATACGAATATGTGGCGACCCATGTGCGCTATGACGATGGCGAGTATTATGAAGAGGACTGGAATACGCTCTATGACGCCTTGATCGGCCATAAAACAGTCTGCACCGGTTTTGCCGAGGCGATTTACTGCCTGTTTAACCTTGCAGGGATCGACTGCCTGTACGTAGAGGGCATTGTCGACAACAAGATCGTCTTCGGCGGCCACGCCTGGAATCTTGCAAAGGTGGAAGGGGAGTGGTACGTCTTTGACGCCACATGGGACGCATCTGCCAGCATCCTGACCTACCGGCCCCGCTATTTTGGCGTATCCCAGGCTGCTGCCGCCTATGAGCATCCCAGGGACCTTTCCGGGTTCCTGCAGGATCTGACGCCGCCGTGTGAAAAGATCCTTGACGAGTCGTATCTCTCGTTTCTTCCGCCTGCTTCTGTGACAAACCACTGATCTGAACGAAGGAAAGGAATACCATGTTTGAACTGATCAAAACCGAAGGCAAGGCCCGCCGGGGCGTGTTCACCTGTGCACACGGCACCGTACAGACGCCTGTTTTTATGAACGTAGGTACCCAGGCCGCCATCAAAGGCGGCCTGAGCGCCTGGGATCTCGAGCAGATCGGCTGCCAGGTTGAGCTGTCGAATACCTATCATCTGCACCTCAGACCCGGAGACCAGGTAGTCCGGCAGCTTGGAGGTTTACATAAGTTTATGACCTGGAACAAGCCCATTCTGACCGACTCCGGCGGCTTCCAGGTCTTCTCCCTTGCAAGTCTGCGCAAGATCAAAGAAGAGGGCGTCTATTTTGCCTCCCATATTGACGGGCGGAAGATCTTCATGGGCCCGGAGCAGAGCATGCAGATCCAGTCCAACCTCGGCTCTGACATTGCCATGGCCTTTGACGAGTGCGTTGAAAACCCCTCGCCGCGCGACTATGTGAAAAAATCCATGGCTTTGACCTATCGCTGGCTGGTTCGATGCAAGGCGGAGAACGCCAGACTCAACGCTCTGCCCGATACCGTCAATCCGCACCAGATGCTTTGGGGTATCAACCAGGGCGGCGCATATGCCGATCTTCGTGTGGAGCATGCCAAGATGATCGCAGACCTGGATCTACCGGGCTACGCCATCGGCGGCCTGGCCGTGGGGGAGCCCACCGAGGTCATGTATGAGATCATCGAGGCGGTCGAGCCGTTTTTGCCCGCAGACCGCACCCGCTATCTGATGGGCGTCGGCACGCCGTCGAACATCATTGAAGCCGTTGCCCGCGGCGTGGATTTCTTCGACTGCGTGATGCCCGCCCGCAACGCCCGCCATGCCCGCTTGTTTACGTGGGAGGGCGCCATCAATCTGAAAAACGCCAAGTATGAGCTTGACGACACGCCCATTGACCCGCAGTGCGATTGCCCGGTTTGCCGCCGATACAGCCGCGCGTATCTGCATCATCTGTTCAAGGCCGAGGAGATCCTGGCGCTTCGCCTGTCTGTGATGCACAACCTGTATTTCTACAACAAGCTGATGGAGCGCATCCGTCAGGCACTGGATGAAGGCCGTTTTGCCGCCTTCCGCGCCGAATACTCCGAAAAACTGTCGCGTCGGATCTGACCTGCGCCACAAAAACGGTTCCCCGTCTCATGCGAGCGGGGAACCGTTTTTACGTCAGATCGTGTTTGCCGCTGCGCGGCTGTATGCCGAGGGGGCCATGCCGACCTCCTTTTCAAAAACTCTGCAAAAATAGGAGGGATCATAAAAACCGCAAAGCCCCGCGATTTCACCGACGGATAAATGCAGCAGCGCCTTTTGCTCCAAAAGCTGTTTGCCCTTTCTGATCCGAAGAGAGCGCAAATATTGGCCCGGCGTCATCCCCGTGACCTGGACAAATCGCCTGCGCAGATGATCCTTGCTGTAGCCCGTCTGCGTCACCTGAAACTCGGGGTCACTGTTCAATATGATCTCGTAGCAGTCATGGTTGTGCGTCGGATAGTCTGTGTAGAGCGCAGGCGATGCGCCCACCATCAGTAAGGCCTTCATGATCCCTCCTGTTCTTGGAAACAGTATAGCAGACCACAGCGTTTTTGTCCAGATTTTTGTCGCCCAAGTGATTACGCTTTTTCAGCGCCTGTGCTATAATCAAACCATCAAGAAAAGCAAAGGAGCATATCAATATGGAAGGCATGATGCGCAAAATGATCCTGGCGGGGCCGAGAAAGAGCGAGATCATTCAGGTCCCCATTCCCCAATACAATGAAAACGAGATGCTGGTGAAGGTTACCCTCACCGGAATGTGTCACTCTGAACTCTACCCCTGGGCAACGGCAAAGCCCGGCGACGTTCTGGGCCATAAGTCCATCGGCGTTGTGGCCGAGCTTGGCTCCAAGGTCCAGGGCTTCCGCGTGGGCGACCGCGTCACAGGCCTTGGCGGCGGCGCCTACCAGGAATACATCGTGGTCACCCGGAAAAGATGGCGCACGTACCCGACAGCCTGAAGGACGAGGACGCCATCTCCGAGCCTCTGGCCTGCCTTCTGTCGGCGGCGATGAAGCTTCCCGTTCAGACGCTTGGCGATACCGTCGCGGTTGTCGGCTGCGGCTATATGGGTCTTGGGGCCATCTCCCTGTTCAAAGCCATGGGCTACGGCGAGATCATTGCCATCGACCTTCGCCCCGAGGCGCTGGAGAACGCAAAGCGCTTTGGCGCCACTCAGACCTATCTGCCCAAGGATATTCCCGGTTCCTATATCTCCGATTTCGAGACCATCGGCAAGGCTGACCTCACCAGAAGCGGCGACAATGCAGAACTTTTTGCTCTGGGCATCCCCACGGTTATGGAGTTTGCAGGCACCGAAAGCGGCCTGCAGCTAGCAGGTCGTCTGGTCAAGGCTCACGGCAGACTTGGCATTGGCGGCTATCACAACGAAGGCCCCGTTACCATCGACTACAAACTGTGGAACTTCAAGGCGATTACCACGATCAACTGTCACGAACGGCGCATCGCCTATGAAGCCGGCCTGTGCAAGCGCTGCATGGAGCTGCTTGACAAGGGCATCTGGAAGTTCACCGGCGTAACCAAAATCTACGACACCGAGGACTTTGACCGCGTCAGCGAAATGATGGAAAACCATACCGACGGCTTTATCAAGGGCGCCTTCCGGCCCTGAGACAATAGCAAAAGAGTGCCGCAGCGGATACGTCCGCTGCGGCACAGCTGTATGCGCGATTATCCAAGACGCAGTGTGATGGTCACATTGTGGTCGCCCAAAAGCTCTTCCAAAGACTCGTTTGTCAGATCCATTCTGCCGAGGCTTGTATAAGCCCAGGTGTTTTCCCCATAGAACAAAACGATCTGATCGCCGTTGTAGAGCATGATATCACCGGGCTGCGTCGTGATGCTCTCGTCCTGCGCGCTCAAAGAGAAGCCCAGCGCGCCGACCTGCTCAAAGGTGCTGTACATTGACAGCGAAATCTCCAGCGGCCCGTCGGCCAGACGCGCTTCCAGCTCTCGCACAGCGTCGTTGTCTGCCCAAAGGACCGGGACGTGCTGTCCGTCAATCGTCAGAAGAATGGTTTTTACCTCCGATTCAGTGGGCTCCGCAGAAGTCTCTGTCTGCTGCGTGGTGGCAGGAGGAAGCGTCGACGCAATGCTGTTCAAATCTTCTGCAAAGCTGGATGCCTCTGTGTTGAACGGCTCCCACCAACGGTCGTGATACTGATCGATCTTCTCCCAAAGCACCTTTTCTCCGATCTGCGGGATCAAAAGATCCACACCGGCGCGCTGCGAAGAGGACAGGGCCAGTTCCGCAGGTTCATCCCAGGCGTGGTTGGCCAGTACGAAAGCACCCCAATGAACCGGCATATACCACGCAGCGTGGGCGTCCTTGGCCGCCTGCACGGCCTCTTCGGGCGTCATATGGCAGCTCGCCCAACCCTGGTCATACTGCCCGGAGTCGGCCAGCAACAGATCCACCGCGCCAAATCGCGCATAGACCTTGGAAAAGGTGTCGCAGTAGCCCGTGTCGCCGGTATAGTAAACGCTGTGTGATCCGTCGGTCATATGGATGCCGCCCCACAGGGTCGCATTTTGCGCCAGCGGATTGCGGCCGGAGTAATGCTGCGCGGGGGTCAGCGTATAGCGGACGTTGTTGATTGTCACGGAGTTCCACCAATCCAGGGCTGTGATCTTAGCCGGGTCAATGCCCCAGCCCTCTAGATAGCTGTCGATGCCCAGCGGGACGATATAGTGGTGGATCTTTTCATCCAGCGCCAGAATGGTGCGATAATCCAGGTGGTCGTAATGATCGTGCGACACAAAGACCACGTCCACCTCCGGCACCTGGCTGGTGCTGACTGCAAGCTCAGAAAAACGTTTTGGCCCCGCAAAGGTCACGGGAGAAGCCCGCACCGACAAAATCGGGTCCAGAAAGATGGTTTGATTTCCCAACTGCACCAACGTGGAGGAGTGGCCGTACCATACCAGCCCCAGATTGCCCGGCGTGCCCCTGGCCAGATCCGCGTTCTTCACTGACGTCACGGTTCTGGCCGGCGTCACCCGGTCGCTCGTTTCGCTCTCATCGCCGGTGCGCAGGGTGAAGTCCTGTTCGTTCTGAAACTGACGGTCGGCGTAATGCGTCGTTTTTTTATACTGGTCCTTGCGGTCCTGGTCCGGCAGCTTGCCCACAGAGGGATAGTACCACAAAAATGCGAGCACCAACCCCACGGCGACCAGTGCCAGCAACAGTATGCCGAAGAGGATCTTCCCCAGGCCCTTGAGCAGCTCCATAATCTCGCCTCCCGTACAGATTGCTTCTATTATAGAGGATTTCGGCGAAAAATGCAACTGCTATTCTTCCTCGCTTTTCCGTGCGCCCGGTCGGGCAAGCAATTCGCGCAGGCCTGCTGCGATCAGCAGCAGCCCAAAGCCCTTTTTGACCCAAGGCGCATCCGCCTCGGGGATCAGCCACAGCACGATCAGCGACGCCGCCATTCCACCCAGGGCTGCAGGGATCGCAACGGACCATTTGACAAACCGGTTTTTCCCGTGAACTGCGACGGAGATCCCCGCTGTGGGCAGAAAATAGAGCAGGTTTAAAACCCTGGCCTGCTCCGGCGACACCTTTGCTGCGATGGTCAGCCAAAGGATCAGCAAGCTGCCTCCGCCGATGCCAAACCCCGAAAGCACGCCGCAGAGCAACCCGGCAAGCAGAGGGATGAACCCGCCTGTCAGATCCATTGCCGCAGACCTCCCCAGAGAATGATCGCCCCAAGCGCGCGCCTGAGCCATACCAGTGGAATACGCTGATACCAGAAAGCACCAAGTGCCCCGCCGATCAGCCCGCCCAGACAGTACAGCCATGGACTTTGCGGCATCGACTGCCCTGCAAGGTACAGACGCAAAAAACTCACCAGGCTCACCGGCAGCATCACGCCAAGAGCGGTTGCAAACCGCTGCCGTTCCCCGGTCAGCTTCATGCTGTCCATCAGGGGCAGCAAGACCATGCCGCCTCCTGCGCCAAAAAGACCGTTTGCAGCGCCTGCCGCAGCGCCGCAGATCGTGCTTTTCCATATGGGCTTCATAAATACGGACCCTCCAGATAAAAAAACGCTGCAAGACAGTATGCCTCGCAGCGTCGTTGTTTATTCGGCCGAGCCTTCGGCAAGCTTTCGGATCACGTAACCGCCCAGCATCAGTCCCGCCACAGACGGGACCCAGGAGACAGAGCCCGGAATGCTCCGCCTGCCCGGGGGCGGCGCTTCCAGCGCTGCAGGGCAGAGGGGCAGCTCCTTGCTGTATAGCACGGTGTGGTGCTCAATGCCTCTTGCACGCAGCTCCCTGCGCATGATCCGAGCCAGCGGGCAGCCGGAGGTCTTGGCCAGATCCGTGATCTCAAAGCTGGACGGGTCCAGCTTGTTCCCCGTGCCCATAGCGCTGATGATGGGGATGCCGGCTTCTCTTGCGGTCTGGATCAGACTCAGCTTGCAGGAAACAAGGTCGATGGCGTCGACGATATAGTCGTAAGCCCGGTCAAAAAACAGGTGCTTGTTCTGCTCGTTGTACAGCAGGGGAAGGGCTCTGACCTGACAGTCCGGGTTGATATCCCGCACGCGCGCAGCCATGACCTCAGCCTTGTATTGCCCGACCGTAGAGTGCAGCGCGCAAAGCTGACGGTTGATGTTGCTCAGTCCCACCGTGTCGTTGTCCACAAGCGTGAGCTTGCCGACGCCGGCCCGCGCAAGCGCCTCTACGGTATAGCTGCCCACGCCGCCGATGCCGAAGACGATCACATGCGAGCCGGCAAGGCGCCCCATCGCTTCATCGCCCAAAAGCATCTGCTCCCGGATGAACGCTTCCATATCGTTTCTCCTTACAAGAACCGGGACTGTGCAGCCACAGTCCCGGTCATAATTTCGGTTGGCCGATCAGTTGGCAGACTGATTGCTGTAGAAGGTCAGGTCGGTGTTGGCGTTGGCCAGCAGCGCATCGTCCACGGTGATGGCGTTGGTCTCAGAAACCTGCGTGAACCACTCGTTCGCCTTGTCGTTCTGCAGATCGCTGGAGACCAGGGTGTACTGATAGGTCTGCTCTTCCTTGGCAGCGAAGCGGACCACATAGTAGTAGGTATCATCCTCAAAGGTGGCCATGTCGCCGCTCTGACGGCTCTCGTCATATACGAAGTTCCGGATGTCCTCATTGGAGTAGTTCCGGGCGATCGGCGTCACAGAGACAGAGAAGCCATTGTCGGTGAGCACCTTTTCAAAGTCCTCGTCAGAGAGCTTGTCTTCCTTTGCCTTGTCGAGCACCGCCAGCGTGTCGGCAGCCGTGGGCTGACCCTCGGTGTCCTGCTTGGGAATATTCACCACGTAAGCGGTGGAGCGGTTGTAGTCGTTGTCGTCGCGGCTGGTGAAGCTCACCACATAGTACACGGTGTCTTCTGCGTCAGCGAAGACTTCAACGTCGCCTTCCTTGCGGCTCTCGTCAAACAGCCAGCTTGTGGCGTCCTCGTTGAGATAGCTCACAACGGTGTTCTTGTTGCCGGTCAGGGCAGTGCCGTCCGAAGCGACGGTTGCCTTGGCAGCTTCGGCGTCGGTCTTGGCTTTTTCCTTGGCCTCGGCGGTATATTCCGTCTCAGCGGGCGCATCCGCATCGGTGGTCTCCTCTTCGGAAGCTACTTCCTGGCTCTCGGCGTTGATCCGAGTGTAGCGGAATGCAACGGTATCATAGCTGGCCTTGTCGGCAGCATAGGCCTCGGCGACCTCTTCGGCGGTGGGAGCGAAAGACTCCTGCTTCTGGGCGGTGTAGCTGGAATAGATCTGGGTGACGTTCAGGTATTCCTTGAAGTTTTCCAGGTTGCAGCCCAGACCGCAGCGCTGCGCCAGATAGTAATCAACATTGGCCATGCCGGCGGCCTTTGCCTCGGCCTTCATGTTGTTTACAGCCATATCGATGGCGGCCTGGTCCTCAGTGGTGAGGGTATAGCCGTCCTTCATGGCCTCATCGTAGATGTTGTAGACCTGCTGGATGTTCGTCTTGGTGGTTTCAATGAAGAAATCCTCCCAGGTCTGGGTTTCGCTGAAAGACTGCTCAGAAAGTGGAGTGTTGGCCTGGATCATACCGTAGGACACATACATCTGCGCGTAGTTCGAGGCGGTGCTGTTGTAGAAGTAGTTGAACATGGGAACGGTGATCTGGTGCTCGCCCACAGTGGCGGCGGCAGCCTTCACGTCATAATCTGCAGCATAGCGATTTGCCTCGGTGAGCTTGATGGTGCCAAAGATGATGGCGGCGACCACGATCAGGGCTGCCAGGAGGATCAGCACGTTTCTCAAGGTCTTCTTTTTGGTTTCCTGCTTGGTTTTCTGGGCCAGCTGCTGCTTGGACAGTCCCTGCTGATCCAGTTCTTTGCGCTTCTTCTTGGAAGCAGATGCGCTCATGGTTCATCATTCCTCTCATAGTTGTTCTGCAAACGAAGCCGTTTCGGCAGATTGAAGTCATTATAACGCCAATTCGCTCATGTTGCAAGTAAAAATGCGTAAAATTCCATAAAAGTTTTCAAATCGGTCAAACCTGCGCAAAAATACACGGACCGCACCTTTATCAAAAAGGGCAGTCCGTGTATAAAACCCCGCTGTGGCCGTGTGTACCCGTTTATAACCTGCACGAGATCGGCAGGTGGGTCGCCGCTTCAAAACTTCGCTGTTCCCAACGTCCACCTACGGTCGAGGCCAAGGCGGGAGGTCTACAATCCATTTTGAAAGTATCAGGCGTCCCTGAGATATGATGTGGGTTTAAAGGGGTGCATCACGCACCAAGCAGGGATTACAACAAATTATTCTTCCTCGTCGTCCTCGCTGTCGTCTTCTAAAAGCAGATTATAGACAGCTTCGAGCTCATCATCGTCGGTGACGGCCTCCAGGATCGCCTCTCCGTCTTCCTCCACGACCTTGAGGATGCTGACCTCCAGCTCGCTTTCGTCCTCCATCCCGGCGGGGCAAACGCCCATATAGTCCATGCCGTTGTATTCAACCGTGGCCAAAACCTCGACCTCGAACTCCTGGCCGTCCTCGTCAGTGAGGGTGATGAAGTCGTCTCCGAATAGATCGCTCATGAAATATCCTCCGTACCTGTTTCTGCTCATATTGTAACCGCAAACGCGCAGAAAATCAAGAGAAAATCTGTCAGATGTCTCTGGTCAAAATAGGCAAAAATCAAGAAGCTATTTTGTGCAGCCTCCCGAATTTTTTCCGCATACCCCCTTGGCAAGCAGGGTTTTATCGTATATAATATATGCTGAAGATTATGGGCCTGCATTGCGGCCCGGTCAGGAGCAATAACATGGATCATACATACAACGACGACCTGCGCGCCGAGCAGCAGCCCGCAGCAAAGCCCGAGCAGAGCGCGCAGCAAAAAAAAGCCCCCAAAGGCCCCGAGGGCTTTACCGGCACCGTCTACACGGTGCTGCACGATATGATACTGGTCATGGCCATCGTCACCTTCCTGTTCGTGTTTTTGGTGCGCCTTGTCGGCGTGTCCGGCAGCTCAATGTATCCCACGCTGGTTGGCCAGGAAGAGGGATATGGGACCCGGGGCGACTATCTGTTTTTGCAGAGCAACGCGGTGAGCCACACCTATCAATACGGCGACGTGGTTGTCGCCTGCGTGCCCACCTTCGATCCCCATACCCCCATTGTCAAGCGCGTCATCGCCACCCAGGGCCAGACGGTTGAGCTGGTCCCATCTGCCTCCGGCGATGCGCTCAACGTCTACGTCGACGGTGTGATGCTTGCAGAAGACTATATCCGCGAGCCCATGCGCGCGAACTACAACGCCGGCGCCGGCTGGTCTGTCACCGTGCCGGAGGGCTGCTATTGTCTTATGGGCGACAACCGCAACAACTCCACTGACAGCCGCGATCCCCGCGTCGGCATGGTGGACGAGCGCTATATCGTGGGCAAGGCCCTGATCATCTGCCTGCCCGGCGAGGATTGGGGCAACCAAAACCGGCGCGATTGGAGCAGAATTGGAGCCATCGATGACTGATCTCAACATTCAGTGGTATCCGGGCCACATGACCAAGACCCGGCGGATGATGGAGCAGGATCTCAAGCTGGTTGACGCAGTGTGCGAGATCATCGACGCCCGCATCCCCATCTCGTCCCGGAACCCCGACGTAGACGAGCTGTGCAAAAACAAGCCCCGCATGGTCATTCTCAACCGCATCGACATGGCGGACCCTGCCATGACGAAAACCTGGGCCGCCTGGTTTAAGGCGCAGGGCATGGCCGTCATTCAAACCGACTGCAAAAGCCGGAAGGGGATCTCGGATTTTGTGCCCGCTCTGCGGCGGCTTTTGGCGGAAAAGCTGCGCCGCTACGCAGAAAAGGGGCAGACCGGCAGACCGCTGAAGGTGATGATCGTCGGCATCCCGAACGTCGGCAAATCCACCTTTATCAACCAGGTTTCCGGTCGAAAGGGCGCCAAGGCGGAAAACCGTCCCGGCGTGACGCGGGGCAAGCAGTGGGTCACGATGGACCAGGGCATATTGATGCTGGACACGCCCGGCATCCTCTGGCCAAAGTTTGACGATCCCGAGGTCGGCGCGAGACTTGCCTACACCGGCGCGGTGAAGGACGATATTCTGGATGTCGAGACCCTTGCCATGAAGCTGATGGAGATGCTCTGGCGGCGCTACCCCCAGGCGGTAACAGACCGCTACAAGATCCAGGCCGAGCCGGATGCCGCAGGCTTTACGCTTTTGGAGCAGGCAGGCCGCAAGCGAGGCTTTTTGCTCTCGGGCGCCGAGATCGACACCGAGCGGATGGCAAGAGTCCTTCTGGAGGAATACCGAAGCTGCAAGCTTGGCCGCTTCACCCTGGAGCAGCCGGAGGATCTGGCATGACTGAGCTGTGGACGATTGAAAACGAATACTATGCGCAGGGCTTCGGCCTGGTTTGCGGCGTGGATGAGGCCGGCAGAGGCCCGCTGGCCGGACCTGTGTGCGCAGGCGCGTGCATTCTGCCCCAAAATCTTGAGATCGCCGGTCTGAACGACTCCAAAAAGCTCTCGGAGAAAAAGCGAGAGGCCTTATACGAAGAAATCACAAGCAAGGCGCTTGCCTGGGCAGTCTGCCTCATAGACGAGAAGACGATCGACCGTGTCAACATCCTGCAGGCCACCTATCTTGCCATGCGCGGGGCGGTCTCTGCGTTAAAACCCCAGCCGGATTTCTGCCTGGTTGACGGCAACCGGGATCCCGGCCTCGGGATCGCCACTCGCACCGTGGTCAAGGGCGACAGCCTTTGCGCAACGGTCGCAGCCGCGTCGATCCTTGCCAAGGTGACCCGTGACCGTCTGATGAAAGAACTGGACAAGACCTATCCGCAGTACGGCTTTGC
Organism: uncultured Eubacteriales bacterium; assembly: GCA_900316335.1. GTDB lineage: Bacteria > Bacillota > Clostridia > Oscillospirales > Oscillospiraceae > JAFRPC01. The sequence continues at coordinate 16,135 of ONCN01000016.1, forward strand.
CGTGCATAAGGGCTATGGCACCAAGGCGCACTATGCTGCGCTCGAGGCATACGGCCCGTGCCCGATCCACCGCCTGACCTTTCTGAAAAAGCTCTATGGGGGATAATCAACTGCTCGGCCGCTGGGGCGAGTCCCTGGCTGCCGCTTATCTGGAAAAGAAACGCTACCGTCTGGTCGCGATGAACTACCGCTGCCGTTTCGGCGAGATCGACCTCATCGTGCAAAATCGGCAGTATATCGTCTTTGTTGAGGTGAAGCTTCGCAAGAACGACGACTTTGCCCGCGCAGCCGAATTTGTGGATCAAAAAAAGCAGAACCGTCTTCGCACCACGGCTGAGCTTTGGCTCAGCACACATGAGACGCACCTGCAGGCCCGCTTCGACGTGGTGGAGATCTACGCGCCCCGGGGGATGGATACACGCCATCCCCGGATCAATCATTTGGAGGACGCATTTCAATGAGAGAACGCTTTCCTGTTTTTGATCTCCACTGCGACACCGCAGTGGAGCTTTCCCTGCAAAAAAAGCCTTGGAACAGTAACGATCTGCACATCGACCTGGACCGGGGCGACCGCCTTTTGCATCACATCCAGGTCTACAGCTTCTGCTGTGTCTATGATGAGAAGGGCCTGCCCCTGGCAGGTTATGCCGCTGAAGAGCGCTTTATCCGCGCACTTTCGGATTTCTATACCCAGCTTGATCGCCATTCAGACCGTGTCCGCCTTTGCCGCAGCGCAGAGGATCTGATCGCCTGCACCAAAGAAGGCAAGCGCGCCGTCTTCCTTTCGCTTGAAGGGCCTGAGGCCATCTCCTGCGACCCGGACCGCCTGGATGAGCTCAAAGATCTGGGCTTTGTGATGACCACGCTCACCTGGAACAATCCAAATCTGCTTGCCGGGCCGCATACCTCCGATGCGGGCCTGACTGACCTTGGCAAAGCGTTTGTCCGCCGCGCCCAGCAGCTTGGCATTGTCATCGACGTCAGTCACCTGTCGGAAAAGGCCTTCTGGGATCTATGCGATATCACGTCTGCTCCCATTGTGGCCTCTCATTCCAACAGCCGGGCCATCTGCGGCCACAGCCGCAATCTCACCGACCGGCAGGCCAAAACCATCTTCAACTTCGGCGGCCTTGTCGGTCTGAACCTCTATGCTCCGTTCTTAAGCCTGGATGGCAAGGCGGACTTTGACACCGTGCGCCGCCACATCGACCATTTTCTCGAGCTCGGGGGCGAGCATCATCTTGCCCTGGGCGGCGATCTGGACGGCTGCGACCGGTTGCCTGCCGGATTTACCGGCGTTGAGAGTTATAACGATCTTGGCCGGTATCTGCTTGAAAGCGGCATGGAGGAGGAGCTTGTGAACCACATCTTCAACAACAATGCGGTCCACTTCTTTGTCCAGCATCTGCAAAAGTCGAGGGTCGGCTGATGGCACTGTATGTGATCGGTGACCTGCACCTGTCGTTTCAGGCCAACAAGCCGATGGACGTCTTCGGTAAGCTGTGGGGGGGCTATGTAGACAAGCTCCGCAAGGGCCTTTCCGTGATCGGGCCCGAAGATACCACCGTGCTGCTTGGCGATCTGAGCTGGGCGATGGGGATCGACCAGGCCAAAGAGGACTTTGCCTTCATCTCCGCCATTCCCGGCCGGAAGATCATCGTCAAGGGCAACCACGACTATTGGTGGACCACCGCCTCCAAGTTCTACGCCTTCTGCGCGGCCAACGGCTTTGCGGATATGTGGATCCTCAATAACAACTGTTACACCTATGGAGAGCTTGCCTTGTGCGGCACCCGCGGCTGGTTTTTTGAAGAAGACAAGCACGGCACGCACGACGAGAAGGTCTTCAACCGGGAGCTTATGCGGCTGGAAGCCTCGCTCAAAGCGGCAGGGGAGCGGGAGAAGGTCTGTTTTCTCCACTACCCGCCGGTCTATCGCGGCTATCTCTGCCGCCCGATTTTGGATCTGCTCCACGACTACCACGTTGGCCGCTGCTACTACGGCCATTTGCATTCGGAAAGCCACAAGCTTGCGGTCACCGGAGGCTTTGAGGGCATCGAATTTCACCTGGTCGCGGCGGATTATACCGGTTTCCGCCCCGTTGTTGTGAAAACGTCAGAAAATTCACAATTTAGTACTTGAAATTTGAATTTTTTCTGCTAGAATATACGGGATTAGGACGATTGCGCCCAAAATCCAAAATCGTAAGTATACGGCAAGGCCGTCACCATACAGGAGGAAAACATACATGAATGTCAAAAGCGCAAACAGAGAGAATAACCAACTGAAGGTCGTCGTCAACGTGGAGCCTGAGCAGTTCGAGTTGGGTCTGAACAAGGCCTATCTGAAGAACCGCAAGTATATCGCCGTGCCCGGCTTCCGCAAGGGCAAGGCGCCCCGCCGCATGATCGAAAACCTCTACGGCAAAGAAGTCTTCCACACCGACGCCGTAGAAGAGATCTTCCCCGAAGTGTTCCAGGCTGCCGTTCTGGACCAAGGCTGGAAGACCGTTGGTCAGCCCTCTGTTACTGATATGAACGTGGGCGAGGACAACTCCCTTGAGCTCACCATCGAGACCGCGCTGTACCCCGAGGTCACTCTGGGCCAGTATAAGGGCCTTGAGGTCCCCAAGACCGAGTCCGTCGTCACCGACGAAGAGGTTGAGCGCGAGCTCGACAAGAAGGCCGAAGAGGTCTCCCGCATCGAAACCGTTGACCGTCCCGCCGAAAACGGCGACACCGCTGTGATCGACTTCGAAGGCTTCCTCGACGGTGTCCCCTTCGATGGCGGCAAGGGCGAGGATTACCAGCTCACGCTGGGCAGCCACAGCTTCATTCCCGGCTTTGAAGAGCAGGTCGTGGGTATGTCCGCCGATGAGGAGAAGGACATCAACGTGACCTTCCCCGAGGACTATCATGCCGAAGAGCTCAAGGGCAAGCCCGTTGTCTTCAAGGTCAAGGTCCACGAGGTCAAGAAGACCATCGTTCCGGAGAAGGACGACGAGCTGGCCAAGGACGTTTCCGAGTTTGATACCCTGGACGAGCTGCGTGCGGATCTGCGCGCCAACCTGCTCAAGCAGAAGGAAGAGGAAAACACCCGCACCTTCGAGTCCGCTGCCGTGCAGATGGCAGTTGCCAACCTGACCGTGGACGTGCCCGCTCCCATGGTGGACGAGCAGGTCGAGCGCGAGATGGAGCGCTTTGACTCCCAGCTTCGCCAGCAGGGCATGAGCCTGGAGCAGTATGCCAAGATGTTCGGCGGCAACCTTGATTCCTTCAAGTCCAGCATTCGCCCCGGCGCTGAGAATCAGGTCAAGACCTCTCTGTTGCTCGAGGCCGTTGCTAAGGCTGAGGGTCTTGAGGTCAGCGACGAAGAGGCCGAAGAAGAGTACAAGAACCTCTCCGAGACCTATTCCATGGATCTTGAGCGCGTGAAGTCTCTGGTCGCTGCGGACGACATTAAGGAAGATCTCCTGCGTCAGAAGGCCCACAAGCTCATCTGCGAGTCCGCCGTTGCCGTTGCCCCCAAGGCCGAGACCGAAGAAGCCCCCGCTTCCGAGGAATAAATTACCAATTACAGGGTTACAATGTTTCTTAGCTGAGGGAAGAAGAGCTTCTTCTTCCCTCACCTTAGACTTTCTTCCCTCTTGAAAGGAGAGAAAACCATGAGCTTAGTTCCCTATGTAGTGGAGCAGACCAGCCGCGGCGAGCGGTCCTATGACATTTTCTCCCGCCTGCTCAACGACCGGATCATCATCCTCTCTGAGGAAGTCAACGACACCACCGCCTCTTTGATCATTGCGCAGATGCTCTATCTTGAGGCGCAGGATCCCGACAAGGACATCCAATTCTATATCAACAGCCCCGGCGGCGTCATCACCTCCGGCTTTGCCATCTATGACACCATGCAGTACATCAAGTGCGACGTGTCCACCATCTGCATCGGCATGGCGGCCTCCATGGGCGCATTTTTGCTCTCCGCCGGCGCCAAGGGCAAGCGTCTTGCGCTGCCCAACGCCGAGATCATGATCCATCAGCCCTCCGGCGGCGCCCAGGGCCAGGCCACGGATATTCAGATCATGGCCCAGCGCATCCAGAGCATGAAGAAAAAGCTCTCCCAGATCCTGGCAGACAACACCGGCAAGCCCCTGGAGCAGGTCATGGCCGACTGTGAGCGCGACCATTTTATGACGGCGGAGGAGGCCCGGGAGTACGGCCTCATTGACAAGGTCATCTATCGGCGCTGACGGAAAGGAGGCATACGGATGCCCAGTGAGAAAACCATTCGCTGCTCCTTCTGCGGCAAACGCCAGGAACAGGTCAAACGGATGATGTCCGGCCCCAACAACGTATTCATCTGCAATGAGTGCGTGGAGCTGTGCAACAGCCTCATCAAGGAGGACCTGTACGAAACCGAACCCTCCTTCTACCATAACCCCGACGAGCTGCCTACCCCGCGGCAGATCAAGGAGTATATGGACAATTATATCATCGGCCAGGACGAGGCCAAGATCTCTCTGTCCGTGGCGGTGTATAACCATTACAAGCGGATCTACTTCGGCGAAGAGTCGGACGTAGAGCTGCAAAAGAGCAATATCCTGCTTATCGGCCCGACGGGCTCCGGCAAGACCCTCTTTGCCCAGACCCTGGCAAAGGTTTTGGACGTGCCCTTCGCCATTGCCGATGCCACCACCCTCACCGAGGCCGGTTACGTGGGCGAGGATGTGGAAAACATCCTTCTGCGTCTTTTGCAGGCTGCGGAGTTTGATGTCGAGGCTGCTGAGCGCGGCATCATCTATATCGACGAGATGGATAAGATCGCCCGCAAGAGCGAGAATACCTCCATCACCCGGGACGTCTCCGGCGAAGGCGTACAGCAGGCTCTGCTCAAGATCGTCGAGGGCACGATTGCCAACGTGCCCCCACAGGGCGGACGCAAGCACCCGCAGCAGGAGTTTATCCAGATCGACACCTCCAAGATCCTTTTCATTTGCGGCGGCGCCTTCGACGGCCTGGATAAGATCATCGAGCGCCGGGTCGAGCGCAGCTCCGTGGGCTTTGGCTCTGAGCTGCACAGCAAGAAGAACCGGGACATTGGCAAGCTTTTCCAGCAGGTCCAGCCCCACGACCTTCTGAAGTTTGGCATCATCCCGGAGCTTGTTGGCCGGCTGCCCGTGATCACCAGTCTGCGCGGTCTGACCAAGGAAGACCTGGTCCGCATCCTCACCGAGCCGAAAAATGCCCTGTGCAAGCAGTACAAGCAGCTTTTCTCCTACGATGGGGTGGAGCTGGAATTTGACGACGACGCCCTGCAGGCGGTGGCGCAAAAGGCGCTTGACCGCAAGATCGGCGCCCGCGGCCTGCGCGCTGTGATGGAGGGGATCCTGACTCCGGTGATGTACGAGATCCCGTCGGACAAATCCATCGTAAAGGTCCGCATCACGCCCGACGCCGTGGAACACGCAGCCCAGCCGCTTTTGACCCGAAAGGATGAAAAGCGCCGGCTCGAGGCCGCGTCGGAATGACCAAATAAACGCAGCGCAAGACAAAAGGGGGCAGTTTGCTCCCTTTTTGCGCTTTTTCCCTCTTTACAGAAAGGAGGCGTAAGCAATTGGAAGAATATTTGAACTATGAGCAGCTTCCGGCCTTGTCCCTACGGGGCATTGTGGCCTTTCCCGGTGTGACCATGCACTTTGACGTGGGACGGGAAAAGTCTGTCAAGGCCCTGGATAAGGCCATGAACACCAACCAGCGGATCTTCCTGGTGCCGCAAAAGAGCATCGTGACCAACGATCCCGGCTTTGATGATCTCAACAAGATCGGTGTTGTGGCGCAGATCAAGCAGCTTCTTCGTCTGCCCAACGAGTCGGCCCGGGTCCTGGTTGAGTGCCTGAGCCGAGGGATGATTTCCACCGTGGTAAAGGTGGAGCCGTATCTGTGCGCCCGCATCCTCCACGTCCGGGATATGGACTGCCCCATGAGTCCGCGCGTTGAAGCAGCCGAGCGGGTGGCCTATCAGCTCTTTGAGGACTTTATGGAGGTCAGCCAGCGCAATCTCAGCGAGGAGATGATCAAGCTCCTTGCCTGCCGCGATCCCGGTCAGATCTCCGATATGGTGGCCCAGGTGGCTTCCTTCCGCTATGAGGATAAGCTTGAGCTGCTCAATCAGCCCAACCCCCTCAAAAGGCTTCTTCGCTGCAACAAGCTTATGCAGCGTGAGCTGAACATCCTCGAGATCGAGGACGAGATGGATCAAAAGACCCAGGAGGAAATGAACAAAGACCAGCGCGACTACTATCTGCGCCTGCAGATGAAGTCGATCCGCCAGGAGCTCGGAGAGATTGAGGAAGAGGACAATGACGAGTACACCGATCGCATCAAGGCGCTGAAGCTTCCTGAAGAGATCGAAGAAAAGCTTCTCAAAGAGGTCCGCCGCCTGCAAAAGCAGCCCTTCGGTTCATCGGAAACGACGGTGTTGCGCAACTATCTGGACGTTGCCCTTGAGCTTCCCTGGAATACCTCCACCAAAGAGCGTCTGAACGTCGAGCAGGCCAGAAAGCTTCTGGATCAGGATCACTTCGGTCTGGAAAAGGTCAAAGAGCGGATCCTTGAATCTCTGGCCGTGCGACAGCACGCCCCCGAGTCCAAGGGCCAGATCCTCTGCCTGGTGGGTCCTCCTGGTGTCGGCAAAACCTCCATCGCCATGTCCATTGCCAAATGTGTCAACCGCAAGCTCGCCAGAATTTCGCTTGGCGGCGTCCATGACGAGGCGGAGATCCGCGGCCACCGCAAGACCTACGTCGGCGCCATGCCCGGCCGGATCCTCAACGCACTGATCCAGGTCAAGTCCAACAACCCGCTGATCCTCTTTGATGAGATCGACAAGGTCGGCTCCGACTACCGGGGTGATCCCTCCGCTGCGCTTCTGGAGGTCCTTGACCCCGAGCAGAACGCCACCTTCCGGGATAACTTCCTGGAGCTGCCGTTCGATCTGAGCAAATGCATGTTCATCACCACCGCCAACACCACCGACACCATCCCCAGAGCGCTGCTTGACCGGATGGAGGTCATCGAGCTCGGCTCGTATACCGATGAAGAAAAGCTCATGATCGCCAAGAACCATCTTCTGCCCAAGCAAAAAGAGCGGCACGGGCTGAAAAAGACACAGCTTCGCATCCCGGACTCTACCATCCGCGAGATCATCGCCTGCTACACGCGGGAGTCCGGCGTCCGCCGCCTCGAGCAGGAGCTTGCCAAGGTCTGCCGCCGCGCAGTGATGGAGCTGACCGAGCACCCGGAGCTTACCCGCGTCACCGTAAACACCGCCAACCTTGAGCACTATCTCGGCGTGCGCCGCATCCTGCCCGAGCAGCTGCCCGACGAAGACCCCATCGGCCTGGTCAGCGGCCTTGCCTGGACCTCCGTGGGCGGCGAGGTGCTGGAGGTAGAGTGCAACGTGGTCGACGGCACCGGCAAGCTTGAGCTCACCGGCAACCTCGGCAAGGTCATGCAGGAATCCGTCCAGGCTGCCATGAGCTATATCCGCTCCCGCGCCAAGACCCTTGGCATCCAGGAGGATTTTTACAAAACCAAGGATATTCACGTTCACTTCCCCGAGGGCGCCGTCCCCAAGGACGGGCCCAGCGCCGGCATCACAGTGTGTACGGCCATGGTCTCTGCGCTGACCGGCGCCAGAGTGCGCCGGGATCTTGCCATGACCGGCGAGATCTCTATCCGCGGTCGGGTGCTGCCCATCGGCGGCCTCAAAGAAAAGACAATGGCAGCCATGCGCCATGGGGTCAAAACGGTGATCATCCCGCAGGACAACGCCAAGGATCTGGAAGAAATCGACCAGACGGTGCGAAAAGCCCTTAACTTCATCACCGTCCGCCATGCAGACAGCGTCATCGAAACCGCTTTGATCTTCCCGACCAAGGATACCGCTGTTCAGCCCAGCGTAGAGCCGGGGCCCCTGCCCTTGACCACCCAGCCCGCCGCCCAGCGCAAGCGCAAGCCGGACATCAGACAGTAGGTGGCCTATGAATTTGCAAAAAGCTGAATTTGTCACGTCCATTGCCGATCTTGGCAGACTCCCGACTGACGGCCTGCCTCAGATCGTCTTCTCCGGCAAGTCCAATGTGGGCAAGTCCTCGGTGATCAACCGGGTGCTCAACCGCAAAAACTTTGCCCGGGTGGGGGAGAGCCCCGGCAAAACCACCCACATCAACTTTTTCCGCATTGACCAGCGGGCCTATTTTGTGGACCTGCCCGGCTACGGCTATGCCAAGGTCTCCAAAGCGGAAAAAGAACGATGGGGCAAGCTCATGGAGCAGTATTTTGCTGTTCCCGAGCGGATCGATCTTGGTATCCTTATTGTTGACGCCCGGCATAAGCCCACCGCCAACGATGTGACCATGTCCGAGTATTTCCAAAACGCGGGCCGGCCCTTCCTGGTGGTGGCCAACAAGCTTGACAAGCTGAAAAAATCCGAGCTTGAGCCCAATATGGCCCAGATCCGATCCACACTTGCCTTGTCAGAGGATACCCGCCTCATCCCGTTTTCCGCCGAGAAGGGAACCGGACGAGACGCTTTGGTAAAGGCGATCATGGATGTGTGTGACGAGCGCAAAAAGGAAACGGAGGGATAAGCATGGAACAGCTCATGACCCTGACTTGCACCCACTGCGGCAAGACCATCCAGATCCCCCAGGGGCTGGAGACCTTCTCCTGCCTGTACTGCGGCGAAAAAATGAGCCTGGCTGACTTTGCACCGCGCGAAGCGCAAATTGCCGACGAAGAAGACCGCGCGTTTGCAGAGGAGCATTTTATTGACGTCGTGGCGTCCTATCCGGATTATTTCCGCAACTTCGGCCGCCGTACCTATACCGACAGCTTCTTTGCCTATAAAGAGGGCATCGAGCCCATTTTCCAGGCAATGAACCGCTACGTCTGTGCCAAGCCCGATCAGTGGCAGGCTCTGCTTGACCACTTTGTATCCCGCTTTTTGCAGGATTGGGAGCGCTTCTATTCACAGGATCGCCGCTGGAAGCACCGCTCCAGCCGCAACGCCATGCTCTTTGACGCAAAGCTGACGCTGGCCTGGTACACCGTGCCCGCGATTTTGGATCTGGAGCTCCCCATCGGCGAGGATCTTACCCGGACGCTGCACGAGCAGTTTTTGGAACACTATCCGGACAATCCCTTTGAGATCGGAACCTTCCAGGACATTTCCGAGGGCTTCCGCAAGAAGAAGCTCTGTTTCATCACCACGGCTGTCTGCGCCCATGAGGGCAAGCCGGACGACTGCGAGGAGCTCACAGCCTTCCGCAGCTTCCGTGACGGATGGCTCTCTCAAACGCAGGATGGGCGCGCGCTGATCGAAGAATACTACCGTCTTGCGCCGGTGCTGGTCACCGCCATGACCTATGCCAGCGATGGCAAGACACCCTATGAGACCCTTCGCCGGGACTATCTGGACCCCTGTAGCCGCCTGCTGCAGCAGGGCCAGATGGAGGAGTGCAAACAGACCTACGTCAACATGGTCCGCGCCCTGCAGGCGCAATACCACGTCAGTTGACCGCCTGCGTGTAGCCCTCAGATAACAGCCGCAAACCCGCTGCACCCGCCTTTGTGCGCTGCAGCGGGTTTGCTTTCCTTCTATCGATGGACCCGCCAACCGGACCGCAAGGCCCGGTTTTTCTGCGCGGTTTTTCAGTAATCCTGGTTTATAATACTGAACTGCAATAAAACGATGAAATCGTTTTATTGCCTGCGGCAAATGCCGCAGATGCCAAGCAAGTATGCTTGGCATGTTCAGATATTGTAC
>ONCN01000007.1 GCA_900316335.1 uncultured Eubacteriales bacterium
TCCACATGAGCACACTGGGATGGTTGCGGTCCCGGCAGAAGAGGCGGCGCACGCGGTCGAGGTAGCGCGGCTGCCAGCTTTCATCCTCGGTGAGCGTATTGTAGCTGGGCTTTTTTTGGTTGGACATGGTGCCGTGGGTTTCCAGATCCGCCTCATCTACCACATACAGACCGTAGTGATCGCACAGCTCCAAAAACAGCGGGTCCGGCGGGTAATGCGAGGTGCGCACGGTGTTGGCATGGAAGCGCTTCAACAGCAGCACGTCCCGCTCAAGCTCCCGGGGCGTCATGGTCCAGCCGTTCGAAGGATGCGTGTCATGGTGGTTGACCCCGCGAAGCTTCACGGGCATGCCGTTGAGCGTGAGCACGCGCCCTTGGATGGCAACATCCTTGAAGCCCACGCGGAGCTTGACGCAGCAGGTATCCGTCTCGAAATACAGATCATACAGAGCAGGGGTCTCGGCGCTCCAGGTCTTGGGGTGCGGCACATGCAGGCGGAAGCGGGCGTCCTCTGCGCGCAGCTTCTGGCAAAGGCCGTGGCCAGACAGCGTCAGGCGGGTGGGGACCTGCGGGTCACACGCAGCCGTAAGGACAAACCCGCCGTCGGCTGGCCGGGTATCCACGCGGACGTCAAACAGGTCGGTGTTATCGAGCGCATAGAGCAGCACGTCGCGGAAGATGCCGTTGTTTCGGAACATATCCTGGCACTCAAGATAACTGCCGCTGCACCAGCGGCGGACCACGACCAGAAGCTCGTTCTCCCCCACTTGGAGCAACGGCGCAAGGTCAAACTCCGCAACGTTGTGGCTGCCCTCGGAATAGCCCACAAAGACCCCGTTGCAGTACAGGTCCAGGCAGCTTGCCACGCCAAGGAAGCTGAGAATCATCCGGGAAGCGACGCGTTGCAGCGTCAGGCGCTTGCGGTAGACGCCCACAAAATTGTACTGGTCCTTGGGGCGCACGGTGTGCCAGCCGGGATCGGTGTCGATGCCGCCCCAGAAGCCCACCTCCCCTACCGGCTCGTCTTGCGGTACGTGCGGCGGATCGAAGGGAAACTGGTAGCGCGTGTTGACATAAAACGGTTTGTCATAGCCCTGGAACTGCCAGCAGCCGGGAACCTCGATGGGCCGGAAGGATGCTGCCGCAGTGTCAAAGGCCTGCGGCAGGTCAGCGGGCCGGGGGTAAAAGCAGAAGTCCCAGACGCCGCTGAGGCACTGCACCTTGTCAGAGCGGTAGCGCCGGTCCAACAGTCCGGCCGCATCTGCCCTGGCTCTGGTTGAAAACGGAATGCCGTAGGCCCTGGGCGGCAGCTTGCCGCGCTCCAGGACGGAAAAATCATGGTAATGCCCTCGCTCAATGGGATAGATCATAGTCTCTCTCCTGCAGCCCCGATCGGGGTGAATATGTATGGTATCGGTACTAGTATAGCACAGTTTGGAGGAAATATCGACATGACGTGCAAAAAAATAGGCGCCGCGAACGAAAACGCCCCGGAAACAGGCTGTTTCCGGGGCGAAATCAGAGGCTCATACGCCGCGCCGGCGGCCGCGGACGGTGCAGACGGCCGCCATATCATAGGTGCGGAGGAAGGGCCGCAAAGAGCCGAAGCGCTGAAAGTGCATCAGAAGCTTCGCGCAGGCCATGGCGTCGCTCAAGGCGTTGTGATGGTCCAGCGGGATCTGCAGCGCGTCGCACAGCGTGTTCAGCCGGTGGTTTTCAAGGCCGGGAATGAGCTTTTTCGCCATCTGGCAGGTACACGCATAGGTGGCAAGCGGTTTGAACGGCAGATCATAGTCCAGCAGGCAGCGGGAGAGCACGCTCATGTCAAACGGCGCGTTGTGCGCCACGAGAACGCCGCTGTCCATCCAGGGGGCGATCAGTTCCCAGACGAGCGGGAACGTGGGCTTGCCCTGCACGCTTTGCGCGCTGATGCCGGTCAGACGGACGTTGAACGGATCAAACCAGGTCTCGGGGTCGACCAGGGTATAGAGCTGTCGCCGGATCTCCCCGTCCTGGACCACCACAAGGCCGATGGCGCTCATGCGGTGGTTTTGGCTGTTTGGCGTTTCAACGTCAAAGCAGATCCATCGGTCCAGGTTCACCACAGATCAAGCCTCCGGGTGGATGTTGCGCTGGGCAAAGGCCTCGAGCAGACGGTCCATATCCGAGGGGATGGAAATCGGCTCGCCGCAGGCCTTGATGGCGTTGGCCACGTCCTTGAGGCCGTTGCCGGTGACCACGGAGACCACCTTGGCGTCCTTCGGGATCCGGCCCTGCTCGCAGAGCTTTTTCAGGCCTGCCGCGCCGGTGACGCCGGCGGGCTCGCCGAAGACGCCGCAGGTGGTGCCAAGCAGCTTCTGCGCTGCCATGATCTCTTCATCGGTGACGTTGACCACCAAGCCGTCAGACTCCCGGATGGCCATGAGCGCCTTGTCTGCGTTGCGCGGTACGCCGACGGCAATGGAGTCGGCCAGGGTGTTTTCCTCCATGGGATACCAGGGCTCACCGGTCTCGATGGCCCGGTTGATCGGGTGACAGCCCTCGGCCTGGGCGGAGATGAGGCGCGGCAGACGGTCGATAAAGCCGATCGCGTACAGATCCTTCAAGCCCTTCCAAAGGCCGGCGATGGTGCAGCCGTCGCCCACGGAGATCGCGATATAGTCGGGGACCTGCCAGGAAAGCTGCTCCATGATCTCCAACCCGACGGTCTTTTTGCCCTCGGAGAGGTAGGGGTTGATGGCCGCGTTGCGGTTATACCAGCCCCATTTGTCAATGGCCTGTTTCGACAGCTCAAAGGTGTCCTCATAGCTGCCCTGGACGGAGATCACCGTGGCGCCGAAGGTCATAAGCTGGGCCACCTTGCCCTTGGGGGCGCGCGACGGCACAAAGATAAAGGTCTTGAGTCCCGCTGCCGCAGCGTTGCCGGCAAGCGAGGAGGCCGCATTGCCCGTGGAGGAGCAGGCGATGACGTCCGCCCCGGCCTCTTTGGCCTTGGCAACCGCCATGGCGGAGGCGCGGTCCTTCAAAGAGGCGGTGGGGTTGAGCCCGTCGTCCTTGATCCAGAGCTTTGCGATACCGAGCTGCTTTGCAAGACGGTCCGCTTCATACAGCGGGCTCCAGCCCACACGCAGGGGGGTATCGGGGGTATCCGGCTCAACAGGCAGCAGCTCCCGATAACGCCACATGGTGGGATTGTTCCGCTCGGCCAAGGTCTGCTTTGTAAAGTGGGATTTGATGTAATCGTAGTCGTAGATGATATCGAGAATGCCGCCGCACGCGCAATTTGTAAGATTGGGGACGGCCTCATATTCCCTGCCGCATTTTACGCAGCGGCCGCAGATGACGTTACGCATAGAAAGTCTCCTGTACGTTGCCGCGGCGGTCCGACCGGACCGCCGCGGAGAATAATCGGATGCTTACAGCTTGGCCAGCAGGCCAACTTCGTCGTTGAAGGCGTCGATGAGCTTGTCAAGGTCGGCAGCCTGCTTGTGGACCTCGTCCCAGACCTCGGGCTTGTACCACTGGTCGTTGAGATCCTCCACGTTCATCTGCTGCTGCTCAACCCAGGTGTAATACTTGAGGTTGTGCACGCGCTTGCGCTCGGGGTAGGTCAGCTCAAGCATGGCGTCGGTCTTCAGACCCAGCATATGCAGGGCATGGTCCTTGGCGGCCTCGACGGTGTCGTATGCACCGCACAGGTCGTTGAGCTCCTCCACACGGGACTTGTACATCACGGCGGAATCGGTCAGCACGGTGACGAGCACGTCGTTCTCGCCCAGCTCATAGTACTTGGCCATCTTGATGCAGCAAAGGACATTTGCAATGCCGGAGATGCCCATCCAGGTGAATTTCTCGATCTGCTCGTCGCTCATGCCGATGCTCTTGAGGTAGGCCTGGCCGGGCTCGGTGTTGAACAGGCGGAGCAGGCGCTGGGAATCCTCGTCGTCAATGGCGATGCCCATGTCGGTGTTGCGCACGTTGTGGACCCAGGGGATGTGCTTGTCGCCGATGCCCTCGATGCGGTGGCCGCCGAAGCCGTTGTTCAAGATGGTGGGGCACTGCAGGGCCTCGCCGACAGCCAGCTTCATGCCGGGATAGCGCTCTTTGAGCAGATCGCCCGCGGACATGGTGCCGGCAGAGCCGGAGGTGAAGGCCGCGCCGGCCAGACGCTGGCCGGGCCTCTTGACGGCCTCAAAGAGCTCCGCCAGAGCATAGCCCGTGACGTTGTAGTGCCACAGGGGGTTGCCCATTTCGGCGAACTGGTTGAAAATCATCATAGAAGGATCCTGCTTGAGCTCCCAGGTCTTGTCGAAGATTTCCTTGACGTTGGACTCGCAGCCGGGGGTGGCGATGATCTGACCGGCGATGGATTTAAGCCAGTCGAAGCGCTCTTTGGACATATCCTGGGGCAGGATGGCCACAGAGTCGCAGGCCAACAGCTTGGAGTTGAAGGCGCCGCCGCGGCAATAGTTGCCGGTGGAGGGCCAGACGGCATGATGATAGGTGGCGTCAAACTGGCCGGTCACCAGACGGGGGGCCAGGCAGCCAAAGGAGGCGCCGACCTTGTGGCAGCCGGTGGGGAACCACTTGCCGGACATGGCAAGGATGCGGCAGGGCACGCCGGAGAGCGCAGAGGGGATCTCCACATAATTGGGGACTTTCTGGAACAGGCCGCCGGACTCCTTGGCCTCGTTGTGCCAGGAAATCCGGAACAGGTTCACCGGATCGACCGCCCAGAGATCGGTCTTGGCGAGCTTATCCTTGATCTTCTCGGGGATGAGGTCGGGGTTTTGCATTTGTGCGATGGTGGGGATGATGATGTTGTTTTCTCTGGCCTTCTGAATGTTATGAGCAAGGCCTTCGGGATGGATCGTCAGATCGATCATGATAGCTCCTCCTATTTGATGTCTAGATATGAATACAGAGTGTATTTCGAGATCCCAAAAAAGTTTGCGATCTTATCGCCGGATTTTGTGATCAGCAGCGCACCGCTGTTGGACAGGAACTGAATGGCCCGGACCTTGTCTTCCTTGGTCATATATTCCACAGGCTTGCCAACCAGGTGGACAGAGCGCTGGATCAGCTCGTCAAGCAGGTCGCTGACGTTATTCACGATGGCCTCGGGCTCTTTTTTCTGCTCCTCTTCCCGGACGGAAACCATGTCGTGAATGACGTTTTCCGCCACAGCCAGAGCGGAGACGTCGAAGTTAATGCAAAACAGTGCCGCGACCTTGCCCTCGTCGTCTTTGAGGTAGATGGTAGAAGATTTCAGCAGTTTGCCGTTTGGCGTTTTGGTCAGGTAGCCCAGATGGTCCTGGGCAAGGTCCGTGTCGATCTTTTTGCCGAGCTGCTCAAGCACGACCTGAGAGGGACCGTCGCCCACAGTCCGCCCTGTGACGTGACCGTTTTCAATGGCAATGATGGAGTGCTCGGTGCTTTTCTCTGAGATCTCGTGGATCACGACCTCGCAGCCGGCACCGAACTGCGCGCTGATCGCTTTTGCAATTTTCTTGAGGCCTTCTAATTCGGTCTCACGCAGCAATGGTATCGCCTCCCTCCGGATAATCCTACTTATACTATATCACAGGTTTTTCAGAAATCAATATGCAATTCAAAAAATTTTTCTGAAATTCAAAAAATTTTTTAGTTTTCGGGTTGACATCTCATAAACCTGTGTTACAATGGAATCAGGCATATCTGCCAAAACATTACGATTGATGCGTGACGGAGGTATCACCATGGATTTTGAACAGATCAAGCAAGCAGCAGAAGGTTATCAGAAAGACATGAGCCGTTTTCTGCGGGATATGATCGCCATTCCCTCCGAATCCTGTGAAGAGGCCGGTGTGGTAGAGCGGATCCGCCAGGAAATGATCAAGCTCGGATATGACAAGGTTGAAGTTGACAAGCTGGGCAACATCATCGGCTGGATGGGCCAGGGCGATAAGATCATCGCCATCGACTCCCACATTGACACCGTGGGCATCGGCAACCGGGAAAACTGGACAAACGATCCCTACGAGGGCTATGAAACCGACGAAATCATCTACGGCCGCGGCGGCTCCGACCAGGAGGGCGGCATGGCCAGCGCAACTTACGGCGCCAAGATCATGAAGGATCTTGGTCTGATCCCCGAGGGCTACAAGATCATGGTTGTGGGCTCCGTGCAGGAGGAGGACTGCGACGGCATG
The DNA here is from genome assembly GCA_900316335.1 of uncultured Eubacteriales bacterium. GTDB lineage: Bacteria > Bacillota > Clostridia > Oscillospirales > Oscillospiraceae > JAFRPC01. The sequence goes on from ONCN01000007.1 coordinate 6,191, forward strand.
TGCTGGCAGTCCATCGTGAATGAATACTTCAACGGTCCTGAAGACGCCAGAGAGAAGATCGAGTTTGTCATCTCTACCGAGCCCACCGACGGCGGCATCTATCGCGGCCACAGAGGTCGGATGGAGATCCGTGTGGACGTGCATGGCGTGAGCTGCCACGGCTCCGCCCCTGAGCGCGGTGACAACGCCATCCACAAGATGGCCGAGATCCTGCTCAACGTGCGGGATCTGAACGAAAACGACGCCGGCGACGACAAGGAAATCAAGGGTCTGGTCAAGATGCTCGATCCCAAGTACAACCCCGAGCACTTTGAAGACGCACGCTTCCTGGGCAGAGGCACCTGCACCACCTCGCAGATCTTCTACACCTCCCCCAGCCGCTGCGCGGTGGCGGACTCTTGTGCGATCTCCATCGACCGCCGCATGACTGCCGGCGAGACCTACCAGTCCTGCCTGAAGGAAATCGAGGATCTGCCCGCCTGCAAGAAGTACGCCAAGGACGTGAAGGTCTCGATGTATATGTATGACCGTCCCGCATGGACCGGCCACGTATATGAGACTGAGTGCTTCTTCCCCACCTGGATCAACAAGGAGACTGCCCCCCATGTGCAGGCTCTGGTGGATGCCCACCACGCGCTGTGGGGCGAAAAGAGACTTTGGGTGGATCAGACCGCCCGCGAAAAGAGAGAAGGCCGGCCTTTGACCGACAAGTGGACCTTCTCCACCAACGGCGTGTCCATCCAGGGCCGCTACGGCATCCCCTGCGTCGGCTTCGGCCCCGGCGCCGAGTCCCAGGCCCACGCTCCCAACGAGATCACCTGGAAGCACGACCTGGTGGTCTGCGCGGCGGTCTACGCCGCTGTCCCCGGCCTGTACAAGCCCGAGAACAAGGACGGCTCCGCAACCTCCTTCCGCCAGGAGCTGACCGGAAACGACATCAAGTAACACACACTACGACATGGAGGATCGATCAATGAGCAAGGCATTGGAACTGGCAAAGCATCTGGAAAAGCTGCACATCAACAACATGTATAAGGAAGACTTCTTCTGGACCTGGGACAAGACAGACGAAGAGATTGAGGCTGTCTTCACCGTGGCCGACGCGCTGCGGGATCTCAGAGAGCGCAACAAGTCCACCAGAGTCTTCAACTCCGGCCTGGGCATCTCCCTGTTCCGCGACAACTCCACCCGTACCCGCTTCTCCTTCGCCTCCGCCTGCAACCTGCTGGGTCTGGAGGAGCAGGTCCTGGACGAGAAGAAGTCTCAGATCGCCCACGGCGAGACCGTGCGTGAGACTGCAAACATGGTGTCGTTTATGGCCGACGTGATCGGCATCCGCGACGATATGTACATCCACCAGGGTCACGAATACCAGAAGACCTTTATGGACGCGCTCGAAGAAGGCTATCGCCAGGGCATTCTGGAGCAGCGGCCCACGCTTGTGAACCTGCAGTGCGACGTGGACCACCCCACGCAGTGTATGGCGGACCTTCTGCACGTCATCCACGAGTTCGGCGGTGTGGAAAATCTCAAGGGCAAGAAGGTCGCCATGACCTGGGCCTACTCCCCCTCTTATGGCAAGCCGCTGTCAGTGCCGCAGGGTGTGATCGGCCTGTTCACCCGTTTCGGCATGGACGTGGTGCTGGCTCACCCCGAGGGCTATGAGGTCTTCCCCGAGGTGGAAGAGATCGCCCGCCAGAACGCAGAGAAGTCCGGCGGTTCCTTCACCAAGTGCAACGATATGAAAGAGGCCTTCAAGGACGCGGACATCGTCTATCCCAAGTCTTGGGCCCCGTTTGCCGCCATGGAAGAGCGCACCGCGCTGTATTCCAAGGGCGACCAGAAGGGCATTGACGAGCTCGAGCAGCGTCTGCTCGCTCAGAATGCCGAGCACAAGGATTGGGCCTGCACCGAAGAGATGATGAAGCTTACCAAGGACGGCAAGGCGCTGTACCTGCACTGCCTGCCCGCCGATATCACGGGCCTGAGCTGCGAAGCCGGTGAGGTGGACAACTCCGTCTTCGACCGCTACCTGGTGCCGCTGTACAAGCAGGCCTCGTTCAAGCCCTATATCATCGCCGCGATGATCTTCCTGGCCCAGGTCAAAGATCCTGTGAAGGCTCTGATGGATCTGGACGCCGCACCCGACAAGAGAAAGATGTATTGATATGGAAACCAAACAGCGCATTGTCATCGCCCTGGGCGGCAACGCCCTGGGCAACACCCCCTATGAGCAGCTTGAGCTCGTCACCCAGACCGCCAAGCCCATTGTAGATCTGATCGAGCAGGGCAACGAGGTCATCATCGCCCATGGCAACGGCCCGCAGGTTGGCATGATCAACCTGGGCTTCAGCACCGCGGCGGAGTCGGGCGCCATCAAGTCGGACATGCCCTTCCCCGAGTGCGGCGCAATGAGCCAGGGCTACATCGGCTATCATCTGCAAAACGCCATCGGCAACGAGCTTGCCCAGCGCGGCATCGTCAAGGACGTGGCCACGGTGGTCACCCAGGTTCTGGTGGATGAAAACGACCCCGCCTTCCAAAACCCCACCAAGCCTGTCGGCGCTTTTTACGTCAAGGCCATGGCCGAGCAGCTTGCGCGGGAAAAGGGCTTTACCATGGTGGAGGACGCAGGACGCGGCTATCGCCGGGTCGTCCCCTCCCCCAAGCCCATAGACGTGGTAGAAAAGAACGTGGTCAAGACTCTCGTTGAGCAGGGTACCGTGGTCATCACGGTGGGCGGCGGCGGCATCCCCGTCATCCGCAAGGACGGAAAGCTCGTAGGCACCCCGGCCGTTATCGACAAGGATTTTGCCTCTGCAAAGCTTGCCGAGCTGGTCCACGCAGACGCGCTTGTGATCCTCACCGCAGTGGATCGCGTGTGCATCCATTTCGGCAAGCCGTATCAGCAGGCATTGACCGAGATGACCGTAGCCCAGGCCGAGCAGTACTGCCGGGAGGGGCATTTTGCCCCCGGCTCGATGCTGCCCAAGGTCAAAGCTGCCATCAGCTTTGCCCAGACCGGCGGCAAGGCCATCATCGCCTCGCTGGAAAACGCGGGAAAGGCTGTGCTCGGCGCGTCCGGCACGATCGTACATCTGTAAAAAAGGCAAAAGCACCCATCGGCTCGCAGGCCGGTGGGTGTTTTTTGTGCATAGCTCAGGTATTGTTCGAAGCGGCTCAGCCTTCGCCGGTCTCTTCCACAGTCTCTTCCGAGGTCTCTTCCGAGGTCTCCTCCGGGGTCTGATCCGGCTGTACGTTGCCGACCATCTCGTCGTAGGAGATGCTGGCGTCTGCCAGGGTGCGGCCGCCGGATAGATGGAAAACCGCGTCAACCGCGGGCTGCAGGCTCGTGATCGCGCCGCGGTTTGCCATCACGGCGTAGGATTTGAACAAAAGCGGGCAGAAATAGCCGCCGTCCATCACACTTTTTTGCAGGGTATAGCAGTTGCCGGAGTTTTCCAGCGCGTCGGTGCAGAGCTTGTACATCTCCCCGCTTTGCAGGCCGCCGTAGCAGAGGCTGCCATAGCCCATGAAGAACTCGGACAGGTCAAAGTTGCCCGACAGTCTGGCCTCGCCGATGTACAGATCGTATTCGCCATTGGCCAAGGACCGGCGATAGGTCTCATAGTCCTGGGCGCGGATCTCCATGCGCACGCCGACTTCCTTGAGCGTGTCCGCAATGCGGTGGGCGGTCTCCATCCGGGTGGGGTCCGCCGAGCAGACGAGCAGGACGCCGCTGTCCTCCTCGGTGATCCCCGCGGCACGCTTGGCCGTGAGGAAGACGTTTTTGTCATAGCGGTAGTCCCGGGCAAGGTCCTGGTCATACAGGGGGCTTGCCGGAGCGCAGGGCAAAAACGCAGGCTCGGCAAAGCCCTTATACACCGAGGCCACAATGGTCTGACGGTCGATGATATGGGTCACGGCGGCGCGGAGCTCTTTGTTGGTGAACAGGCCGTAGTTGAGGTTGAAGCCCAGATACTGCATGATGGTGGTGCGATCGTCCCACAGCTCGTAGTCGCAGCGATAGCCCACCGCTGTCGGCGCGTTGAGATCCGCGCAAACAAGAGACGTTGCGCCGAACTCAAAGCTGTCTCGCACCTCGGAAGGATTGGCGCAGGCTGTAAGCGTGATGCGCGGGAACTCCACGGGCGCCTGGCCGGACTGCCACCAGTTGGTGTTGCGCACAAGCCCCTTGCTGGTGGAGGACTCCACGAGGCGGTACGGGCCGGAGCCGACCGGCAGGGCTGCATCGACCGTGCCGGATTTGACCACCGGCACGTCGAGCAGGAGCGGAAGGTTCTCATATGGAACCTCGAGGATGATCTGAACGGTGCGGCTGTCCTTGGCGGAGAACTCCGCCACCTTGGAAAAGCGGCTGCCATAGTAGTCGCTGCCCTTGGCCGCGCGCAGGGAGGCAACCACGTCCTCAGCCGTGACGGAGGAGCCGTCGGAGAAGACCGCGCCCTCGCACAGCGTGAAAAGATAGATCTTGCCGGACTCGGACACCGCAAACTTATCGCACAGCACGGGCTCCGGCTGGAAGTTGGTGCCAAGGACAAACAAGCCCTCATAGCAAAGGGAGATCACCGGGCGATTGGTGATGCAGGTGCACTTGTAGGGATTAAAGCCGTACTCGGGAATATAAGCAAGGCCAAAGCGCGTTGCCATCTCCACCACCCGCTCTTCCCGCTGGGGCACGTAGGGTTCGGTGTTCTCGGTGGTTTCCTGCTGGGGAAGCTGGGGCAGATTGGCGCAGCCGGTCAGCAGCAGGCACAAAATCAGCGCCAACGCAATGAGTCGGTTCAAGCCTCCGCCTCCCTTCTCATGATCACGGCGGCAAGAGAACCTCTGGCGTTGCCGGTGACGCGGTGGGACCAGAAACGGTCGGGATCACACTTGGTGCAGGCCGGGCACACGTCGATTTGGCGCACGCCGGCCCGCTCCAGGAACAGCCGGTTGAGGCGCTTGAGATCCACGTAATACTTTCCGTTCTCCGCCGCGCGGATGGCGGGCTCGGCGTCAGGGCCCAGTACCGCGCGCATGGCCTGCGGCACGTTTTCATCGGTTTCAAAGCAGCACGGGCCGATGCAGGGGCCGATGGCGGCGCGAGTATTCTCCGGCTTTGCGCCGTAGACCGCCTGCATTTTTTCAACAGCTTTTTGTGCGATGCCCGCAGCCGTGCCGCGCCAGCCGGCATGGACCGCGCCAATGGTGCCGCTCACAGGATCGTGCAGCAAGATGGGCGTGCAGTCGGCCGAAAAGCAGACCAGCGCCACCCCGGGCTCGTTGGTGAGAATGCCGTCGCGCTCCGGCTCGACCTCGCGCAGCAAGCCGTCGCCGCAGTCGGCTTTGCCCACGCAGGCCACGATATCTGTGTGGGTCTGGCGGGTGAAGACCGTCTGCGCGGGCGCAAAGCCCACGGCAGCGCCAAGGATACGGTAGTTTTCCAAAACGTTTTGCGGGTCATCCCCACGGTGGGTCCCAAGGTTCAGAGACGAGAGCACCCCCGTGGAGACCCCGCCGCGGCGGGTGGAAAAGCAGTGGACCACAGCATCGGTCAGAAGGTCCGACGTGAGGTATTCTGGATTATAATGTGTATGGAACATCGTTCCTCCTTACATGTGCAGCCCGGAAAGACGCTTTTGGACCTCGTCATAGAACCGGGCAAGCTGCAGCCCGTCCACCAGGCTGTGATGGCAAAGCAGCGTCAACGGCAGCATAAGTCTGCCGTGTGCATCCGCTTCATAGCGGCCCCAGGAGATCCGGGGATTGCTGTCCTCGGCGCCGGCGGTGGGCTGGGTGAGCTGGGTGTAGTGCAGCCAGGGAAGGCTTGTGAGGAAAAACAGGCCCTCTACGCCCTCGTCCTCCACGATGGAGCCGCCGCTTCTTGCCTTGGCACGCCTGGCCTCGGCCTCGGCCATATAAGCCTCCAGGCTCTGGCTTGGGTCGTGGCACAGCGTGCAGTAGCAGTAGGTCCCGTCCTCAAGGAGTTCAATATGGGAGGTGTCGCACCGATCATATTCCACGATCGCCCCTGCGCGGATGCGCTGGCGAAGCTCCGGCACGGCGTTGGCCGCCAGGGCCGTGAGATGGATCATGGCAAGATAGAACGACCAGTCCCGCGCGCGGCACAGGCTGACAAGCTCAGTCACGTCCACCTCGACTGTCACGCCAAGGTGGGGATTGGGCTGGGTGAGAAAGTGTGCAAAATGTGCCCGGCGGGGGTATTGGTCCATGTCAACAAAATGATAGGTCATTGTGGGTCTGGCATTCCTTTCCGCTGGCTTTGACCGGCATCAGCCACCGGTCCGGCCGAGGTCTTTATCCCGGCAGCACTTTTTGTATTTTTTGCCGGAGCCGCAGGGACAGGGATCGTTGGGGCCGATCTTGACCTTTTTGACTGGCTGGCGCTTGACGGTCTTGTCGCCGCCGCCGGTAGCGGTGACGGTGGCGACCTTCTTGCGCTCCATGTCCTTGTCGCTGCGCAGGCGGAAGGAGAACAGGCGGCGCACGGTCTCCTCCTTGATGGCGTTGATCATGCCCTCAAACATGGCATAGCCCTCGCGCTTGTATTCCACGACCGGATCCACCTGGCCGTAGGAGCGCAGCACGATGCCCTGGCGCAGATCCGTCATGGCGTCGATGTTGTCCATCCAGTACTCGTCCACCACCCGCAGGGTGATGACGCGCTCGACCTCGCGCATGACAGGGCTGCCGTACTCGGCCTCCTTGGCGGCGTAGGTCTGCTGCATGAGAGACAGAAGCTTTTGCTTCACGTCCTCTTTTTCCATCTTGTTGATCTCGTCCACCGTGGGCGTCCAGGCGCCGGCGGGGAAATATTTGTTCTCGAAGCGTCCGATCAGCTCCTGCATCTGGGCTGCGTCCTCAACATAACGGTTTTGGCCGAAGCTGTCTTCGACCTCGGTGTCGGCCACGTAGGCCATCATGGACTCGATATTCTTTCTCAGATCCTCGCCGTTGAGCACCTGCAGGCGCTGCTCATAGATGACCTTTCGCTGGGTGTTCATCACGTCGTCGTACTCCAGCACACTCTTCCGGGTCTGGTAGTTGCGGCTCTCGACGGTCTTTTGCGCGTTTTCGATGGCGCCGGAAAGGATCTTGGCGTCGATGGGAGTATCCTCGTCGATACCCATGGTTTCCATCATGTTCATCATCCGCTCAGAGCCGAACAGACGCATCACATCGTCTTCCATGGAGATATAGAAGCGGCTCTCGCCCGGGTCGCCCTGACGGCCTGAACGGCCGCGGAGCTGGTTGTCGATGCGGCGCGACTCATGGCGCTCGGTGCCAACGATGAACAATCCGCCGGCGGCGCGGACCTGGTCGGCCTCGGCGTCGGTGACCGCCTTGTGCTGGCGGTAGAGCGCTTCATAGTCCCGGCGCACGGCAAGGATCTCGGGGTCCTCGGTCTCGGAGTAGGCGTTGGCCTCCAAAAGCAGCTCCTCTGTCATATCCTCGCGCTTGCGCAGGTCGGACAGGGCCATATACTCCGGGTTGCCGCCCAGCACGATGTCGGTGCCGCGGCCTGCCATGTTGGTGGCGATGGTCACGGCCCCCAGCTTGCCGGCCTGGGCCACGATCTCGGCCTCTTTCTCGTGGTGCTTGGCGTTGAGGACCACGTGGCCGATGCCCTCGCGCTTGAGCAGCTTCGACAGCAGCTCGGATTTTTCGATGGAGATGGTACCAACCAGCACCGGCTGGCCCTTGGCATGGCACTGCTTGATCTGCTCGATGACCGCGCGAAGCTTGCCCGCCTCGGTCTTGTAGACCACGTCGGGGTAGTCCTTGCGGATCACAGGCTTGTTGGTGGGGATCTCGACCACGTCCAGGGCGTAGATGCCCTCAAATTCCTCCAGCTCGGTCATGGCCGTGCCGGTCATGCCGGAGAGCTTGCTGTACAGACGGAAGAAGTTCTGGAAGGTGATGGTCGCAAGAGTCTTGCTCTCGCTTGCGACCTCCACGCCCTCCTTGGCCTCAATGGCCTGATGCAGGCCCTCATTGTAGCGGCGGCCATACATCAGTCGGCCCGTGGATTCGTCTACGATGATGACCTGTCCGTCCTTGACCACGTAGTCCACGTCCCGCTTCATGAGGCCGCGGGCGCGCATGGCCTGGTTGATGTGGTGCGAAAGCGTGGCGTTTTCCAAATCCGCCAGGTTTTCAACGTTGAAATATTCCTCCGCCTTGCGGATGCCCTCGGCGGTGAGCTGCACAGAACGGGCTTTTTCATCCACGTAGTAGTCGCAGTTGTCGTCGTCGTGGGCTTCTTTGTCGTCGGTGGTGGCATAGACCTTCCGCTTGAGGCGGGACACGAAGAAATCGGCCATCTCATAGAGCTTGGAGCTGTCGTCGCCCTTGCCCGAGATGATCAGAGGCGTTCTGGCCTCGTCGATCAGGATGGAGTCCACCTCGTCGACGATGGCAAAGCTGTGGCCGCGCTGGACCTGGTCTTTTTTATAAAGCGCCATGTTGTCACGCAGATAGTCGAAGCCAAGCTCGTTGTTGGTGCAGTAGGTAATGTCGGCCAGATACGCCTGCCGCCGCTGATCGGGGGTCATATCGTGGATGATCAGACCGACCTTCAGGCCCATGAAGCGATAGACCTTGCCCATCCACTCCGAGTCGCGCTTGGCAAGATAGTCGTTGACGGTGACGATGTGCACGCCCTCGCCCTTGAGGGCGTTGAGGTAAGCGGGCAGGATGGCGACGAGGGTTTTGCCCTCGCCGGTCTTCATCTCGGCGATGCGGCCCTGGTGCAAAATGACGCCGCCGATGAGCTGGACCCGGTAGGGGCGCATACCCAGAACACGCCACGCGGCCTCCCGCACGGCGGCAAACGCCTCGGGCAGAAGATCGTCCAGCGTCTCGCCGTTTGCAAGCCGCTCTTTGAATTCAACGGTTTTATGACGCAGATCCTCGTCTGACAGAGCCTTGCAGGGCTCTGCGAGCGCTTCGATCCGGTCTATGATCGGCCTCAGCTTTTTGACCTCCCGCTCGGAGGTGGTGCCGAAGAGCTTTTGAATGAGTCCCATAGTGTGTTTCCTTCCCGGGAAGCGAAACTCCCCTTTTACATTAGCGCTATTATAGCACACTTTTGCAAGCAAGAGAAGTATAAACTCCAAAGATTTTATGAATAATTTGTATCGAACATCATAGGATGCCAGAAAGGAGGGGATACTATGACCACACGCTATGGCGACTTCCGCTGCAAGGAGGTGGTCAACGTCACCGACGGATGCAGGCTCGGCTACGTCCGGGATCTGGAGCTGGAGCTGCCCGAAGGGCGCATCACCGCCATCTACGTGCCGGGGCCGTGCCGGTTTTTCGGCCTGTTTGGCCACGACGGGCAATATTTGATCCCCTGGCACTGCATCCAGCGCTTCGGCCGCGACATCATCCTTGTGGACATCGACCGCGCTGCCTGCCGGGTGCCGAAGCCCAAGCGGCTGGACTTCGGCGGGCGCTTCGGGCCTTGGGCGGGCCGCGAATAAAGTTGAAAAAATCGGATTTTTTCTTGAAAAAACACTTGAAATTCGGGGCCTTGTCATGTATAATAGTTCGGCATGGGCATGGCCCATAGTATTTTGATCCCACACACCCGAGGATCTTCCGTCTTGTGCCCGCCCCGCGGGTCGGCGGCAGAGATGATTGGGGTGGAGGAAACAACAAAAAAAGGAGAACACAAAATGGCAGTCGTATCTATGAAGCAGCTGCTGGAAGCCGGTGTCCACTTCGGCCACCAGACCCGCCGCTGGAACCCCAAGATGGCTCAGTACATCTACACCGAGAGAAATGGTATCTACATCATTGACCTCCAGAAGACCGTGAAGAAGCTGGAAGAGGCTTATTCCTTCGTTCGTGAGCTGGCTGAAAACGGCGAGAGCATTCTCTTCGTCGGCACCAAGAAGCAGGCCCAGGACGCCATCAAGGAAGAGGCCGAGAAGGTCGGCATGTACTACGTCAACGCCCGCTGGCTGGGCGGCATGCTCACCAACTTCAAGACCATGCGCACCCGGATCGACCGTCTGGCTCAGCTCCGCAAGATGGAAGCCGACGGCACCTTCGCGATGCTCCCCAAGAAGGAAGTCATCAAGCACCAGGGCGAGATCGCCAAGCTTGAGAAGTACCTGGGCGGCGTGAAGGAAATGAAGAAGCTCCCCGGCGCTCTGTTCATCGTTGACCCCCGCAAGGAGCGCAACGCCATCGCCGAGGCCAGAAAGCTCCACATCCCCATCGTGGCTATCGTTGACACCAACTGCGATCCCGACGAGATCGACTACGTGATCCCCGGCAACGACGACGCCATCCGCGCCATCCGCCTCATCGCCTCCACCATGGCCAACGCCGTGACCGAAGGCCGTCAGGGCGAGCAGCTGGAGATGAGCGAAGAGCCCGCACAGACCCCCGCTGAATAATTCGTAAGCTCAGTGCCGGCATGAAAACGGAATGCCGGCACTTTTCAAAGAAACATACAGGAGGATTTATAAAATGGCATTTACCGCTCAAGATGTTAAAACACTCCGCGAAAGAACCAACGTCGGCATGATGGACTGCAAGAAGGCCCTCACCGAGTGCGACGGCGATATGGAAAAGGCCATCGAGTGGCTGCGTGAAAAGGGCCTGGCCAAGGCCATCAAGAAGTCCGGCCGCATCGCTGCCGAGGGCATGGCTTACGCCGTGGTCGAGGGCAATGTGGGCGCGGTTGTGGAAGTCAACTGCGAGACCGACTTCTGCGCCAAGTCCGCTCCCTTTGTTGAGTTCGTCAAGGGCATCGCCCAGGTGGTCGTGGAGTCCAACCCCGCCGACGTGGACGCCCTCAAGAAGAGCCCCTTCCCCGGCACCGGCCTGAGTGTGGAAGAAGTTCTGCCCGAGAAGGTCATGTCCATCGGTGAGAACCTGCAGATCCGCCGCTTCGTCCGCTTCGACGACAACACCTCCGTGGCTTACGTCCACGCCGGCGGCAAGATCGGCGTTCTGGTCAACCTGGCCGTGGAAGGTGACATCGACGCCACCGAGATCGGCAAGAACGTTGCCATGCAGATCGCCGCTCTGAACCCCCGCTTCTGGGACAAGAGCAACGTCACTGCTGACGTGCTGGACGAGGAGAAGAAGGTCCTGGTCGCCCAGATGGACGCCGACCCCAAGATGGCCTCCAAGCCCGCTCAGGTCAAGGAGAAGATCGCTGCCGGCAAGCTGAACAAGTTCTACGAAGAGAACTGCCTGCTGCAGCAGACCTTTGTCCGCTCCGATCTGTTCCAGGGTTCCGTCGAGGGCTACATCGCCGACGCCGCCAAGAAGCTGGGCGGCAAGGTCACCTTCGTCAAGGCTGTCCGCTTTGAGAAGGGCGAAGGCATCGAGAAGAAGGTCGAAGACTTCGCTGCCGAAGTCGCGGCTCAGATGAACATGGGCAAGTAATGTGTCTCATTCCCCGGGTCCGCCTTTTCGCGGGTCCGGGGTTTTTCTATCCCGGACGACCGGGTGATCGCGAAAGGAAGGTTCTATGAAGGTATTACTCATCAACGGCAGCCCCAATCAAAACGGCTGCACTGCACGGGCTTTGGAGGAGATCGAGTCCACACTTGCCCGCGAGGGCATCGGCTTTGACCGCCTGTGGATCGGCAAAAAGGGCGTGCGCGGCTGCATCAGCTGCGGCTATTGCGGCAAGGCGGGTAAATGCGTCTTTTCAGATGATGGCGTAAACGAGGCCGCTCGTCTGTTTGAGCAGGCGGATGCGCTGATCGTGGGCTCGCCGGTATATTACGGCTCGGCCAACGGCAGTTTGGTCTCTTTTTTGGACCGGCTGTTTTACAGCTCGAGCTTTGACAAGACCATGAAGCTTGGCGCCGCGGTTGTAAGCTGCCGCCGGGGCGGCAACACCGCGACCTTTGACCAGCTCAACAAATACTTCACCATCAGCAATATGCCCGTGGTCTCGAGCCAGTATTGGAACATGGTCCACGGCTTTACGCGCGAGGACGTGGAGAAGGATCTTGAGGGTCTGCAGACCATGCGGGTCCTGGCCCGGAATATGGCGTTTTTGCTGCGGGCCATCGAAGCAGAAAAGCAGGCCCACGGCCTGCCCGAGAAGGAGGCACACGTCTTTACCTCCTTCCCCGACGGAAAGTGAGGTACGATATGGAACTGAAGAAGACTGATTTTATCTGGACCCGGGAGCCGCTGGCCTGGGATTGGCCGGCGGATACGCTCACCGTGACCACCCGCCCCCACACCGATCTGTGGCAGCGGACCTACTACCACTTCCGCAACGACAATGCGCCGGTTTTGCAGATGGCGACCCGGGAGCAGTACTTCTCGTTTGTGGTCAAGACCGAGTTTGACAGCCATCACCGCTTTGATCAGTGCGGCGTGGTGCTGTATCTGGACAGCGAAAACTGGCTTAAGGCCTCGATCGAGTACGAAAACGACGAGTTCCAGCACTTAGGCTCGGTTGTGACCAACCACGGCTACTCCGACTGGGCCACAACGGAGATCCCGGCCCAGGTCCGGTCGATGTGGTATCGGCTCAGCCGCCGGGGGGACGACTTCTGCCTGGAATGCTCGGAAGACGGCGTGCGCTTCCGCCAGATGCGAGTGTGCCATCTCTGGGAGGGCAAGGACGAGATCCGCTTTGGCGTGTATGCGTGCAGCCCCGAGGCGTCGTCGTTTGAGGCCCGCTTCTCTCAGATGGCCCTGCTCTCCTGTCAATGGGCCGCGCATGACGGGCAGGCCCCGGATGAGGACTGAGCAGTGACCGGAAACGAGTATCAGCGTCTGGCGCTCACCACGCTGAACCCGGACTTGCAGGGCATGGATCTGCTGCTCAACGGCGTGATGGGCCTTTGCGGAGAGTCCGGCGAGGTCATCGATCTGGTCAAAAAGCATCTGGCGCAGGGCCACACGCTGGACCGGGAGAAGCTGGCGCTGGAGCTGGGAGACGTTGCCTGGTATCTGGCTGAGACTGCCAGAGCCATCGGCTATGATCTGGACACGGTGCTGCAGATGAACGTCGATAAGCTCAAAGCCCGATATCCCGAGGGCTTTGCCGCAGAGCGGTCCAGAAACCGGGCGCAGGAGGATTAGAAGAAGCGGCGCATAGAGACGTATCACAAGAATACCGGCTGAAGCGAGATCGGATGATCTGGGCTTCAGCCGGTATTGTCATGGATTGCTCCACGCTGGGAAATGCGCCGGGGACGGTTTTCGTTTCGTTTATTCGCTGCGCAGGGCTGCTACGGGATCGGACCGGGCGGCCTTGCGGGAGGGGATGATGCCGCCGATCATGGTAAGGCCTGTGCTCAAGGCAACCAGGGCTGCCGCCGCACCGACGGGCAGGATGGCGTTGATCCCCGGCTGGTTGGTCAGCGCGTGGATGATGTGGTTTGCCGGGATCAAGAGCAGATAGGTGATGCCAACGCCCATCAGGCCGGCAAGGAGGCCGATGATGAAGGTCTCAGCATTGAAGACCTGGGAGATATTGCCCTTGGAGGCGCCGATGGCGCGCAGAATGCCGATCTCCTTCTTTCGCTCGAGCACGCTGATATAGGTGATGACGCCGATCATCACCGACGAGACCACCAGCGAGATGGCCACAAACGCGATCAGGACCGTGGAGATGGCGTCAACGATGTCGGTCACAGAGCTCATCAGTGTGTCGACCATATCGGTGAAGGTGACCACCTTCTCCTCCTCCCCTGCCTGCTGCTGCATGGTGTTGTAATCGTCCAGGATGGTCTTCACGGCGGTTTTGCCGGCAAAGTCTGTGGGATAGATGGTGATGGAGGTGGGCTTGTTTTCGTCGGCATAGCCCAGCTTGCGCAGGTTGCCGTCGTAGCTGAGCTCCTGGGTAGACATCAAAGACGTCATCAGATCGCGAAGCTCCTCGGGGTCCATATTCATCTGGAAGGCTTCGGCCATTGCATCGGGGTCAAACTGGAAGGCGGACTGGAAATTCTCGGCAAGCTGACCGGTAAAGCTGGACAGGCTGTTTGTGATGGTGCGCGAAAGGGTGTCGGTGATCTGGCTCATGACCTGGGCCATCACCTTGGAGAGCTGGTCGCCCATGGTTTTGGAGTAGTCCGCCATAAGGCTCTGGGCGTTCTGGGCCAGGGTGTCGGTGTCTACGATCTGGCCGACGCCCGCTTCCATGAGCGCCCTGCCCTCTTCGGTCTCGAGATAGGCGGAGAAGGAGCTTTGCATCTGTGCAGGATCCGGCAGCTCGTTTTGCGCTGCGTAGGCGGTGTAGCCGTCCATCAGGCTTTGGCTCAGATTTGAGAGTGCCTCGGGCGTGAGCGCGAGCTGGGCAAGCTTTGCCCCAAGCTGCGCCGCGCTCTGCGAGAGCAGCGCCTGCGCCTCGGGGGACTGCAGATACGGCCCAAGGTAGGCAAGCGGCATGTCCTCCTCGGGCGTGAGGCCGTTGTCGGAAAGATACTGCGGGTAACCCGCAAGGACGCTCTGGATGATCTCGGTGAGCTCCTCGGGCGTGACCAGGGCCGCACCGGACTGCGCAAGGACGTCTGACAGGCCGTCCTGGAGGATCTGCCCAGCCTCGTCCGAACCAAGATATTGCGCAAGTGCGTCGGGAAGCTGCGCGTAGTCGGTGGCAGGATCCTGACCTGCATAGGCGAGGTATCCGTCCATCAGCGTGGAGAAAAGCTGCTCGAGCGTTTCGCGGCTGAGATCCACATTGACCCCATCCAGAAGCTTGCCCAGATCCTCCGGCTTGAGCTCTGGCATGGTGATCTGGAGCTGGGACGGATCCAACTGGAGGTTGGACAGATCCACGCTGTCAAAGTCCACGCCGCTGAGGTCCATCGAGGAGAAGTCGAAGCTGTCCGGATCCAGATCGAAGCCGAAGGCGTCGGAGATGGCGTCCTCGTCGACGGAGAAGATGCTGGACAAATCCAGATCCTCGCGGTCGGAGGTATCGCCAAAGGCCTTGCCGTTAAAGACGTTGGTCTCGGGATCCTGGAGCTGGGCCATGGTGATGGGGCTTTGCTCGGCGGTGTCCATCATATGCCGGGTCAGCTCCGCCGGATAGGCAACGCCCATGGACAGGCTGGGCGAAGAGGCGTCCTCTTTGGGCTGGACCACACCCACGATGGAGATGGTCTCTGCGCGCTGGACCACGGTGCGCAAAAAGCGCTGGTCCTCTGACCGGTCGGTCCAGACGCCGTAGGTCTCGTCGTAAGTGTACAGGTCTGTGGGCGGGACCAGGCGGAAGGTGATGCCCAAAAATTCGTCGTAGGCATACGACTGCTCCCGCTCGTCGGTCTCGGTGGTGCGGCCCTCGACAAAGGCCTTGACCATGGCCTCAAGCTCCTTGGGGTCCTTGAGGCCCAGGGTGTAGAGCGTCAGATCCGACACCCGGCCGCCCTGGGTCAAAACCAGGACGCACTCGTTCCACTGCTCGGGCCAGCGGCCGGCCTTGACGTCATATTGGTTCAGATAGAGCTCCTTCTGCGCCGGCATGGCGTGGAAGGTGTCGGTGCTGCTGAAGGAGGAAAACAGGCCGCTCATATTGTCCGCGGCAGAAAAGCCCATGGCCGCAAAGGAGCGGTCCGGATTGACCTGGCGGATCTCGCCGTTTTGCTCTGCGAAGATCTGCGGCGTCAGATTATAGTCATATTCGATGGCCTGGACGTGATCATAGATCTCCCGCCCGTCCCCCTCGAGGTAGGCTCGCAGGGCGGCCAGGTCGTTGGTGCTCACGCGGGAGAACATATTGGTGACGGTGCGCCACTCCCGCACGTCCTTGGTCTGCGTTTCTTCCTCTTCCTCGTCGCGGGGGACAAAGTTTGCCAGGTTGAAGGCCGTGTCGGTGATCTGCAGCGGATAGCTTTTGAGCGTATCCTCTTCTACGTTTTGAATGTATACGTCCACACCGTTGGACATGGACAGGATCATGGCAATGCCGATGATGCCGATGGAGCCGGCGAAGGCGACCAGAAGCGTGCGCACCTTTTTGGTCCAGAGGTTATTGAAGCTCAAGGCCAGTGCCGTGAGGAAGGACATGGAGGATTTGCCCATATTGCGGTGGACACCCTCGTCCTCCACACCCGGCTCGTACGGGTCGGTGTCGCCGACGATCTGGCCGTCCTTGAGCCGGACGATCCGCGTTGCATATTGCTCGGCAAGCTCTGGGTTGTGCGTGACCATGACCACAAGCCGGTCCACGGCGACCTCCTTCAACAGGTCCATGACCTGGATGCTGGTGTCGCTGTCGAGCGCGCCGGTGGGCTCGTCGGCCAGGAGGATATCCGGGTCGTTGACCAGCGCGCGGGCAATGGCGACGCGCTGCATCTGGCCGCCGGAGAGCTGCGAGGGCTTTTTGTGGACGTGCTGGCTCAGACCGACCTTATCCAGGGCCTCTCTGGCCCGGCGGGTCCGCTCGCTTTTGGAAATGCCGGAAATGGTCAAAGCCAGCTCCACGTTGGCCAGGATGGTCTGGTGCGGAATAAGGTTGTAGCTCTGGAAGACAAAGCCCACGGTGTGGTTGCGATAGGAGTCCCAGTCGCGGGCGTTATACTGTTTGGTGGAAATACCGTTGATGATCAGATCGCCGGAATCATACCGGTCCAGGCCGCCGATGACGTTGAGCAGCGTGGTCTTGCCCGAGCCGCTCTGGCCCAGGATCGCCACGAACTCATTGTCCCGCAGATTGAGGCTGACGCCGCTGAGTGCCTGCTGAATGAGAGGGCCGGTGCGATAGGTCTTGCTGACGGATTGGATTTGGAGCATGGGGTTCACCTTGCATTTCAATCATTTTCCGGTATTATACTAACAAAAACGGGAAAGAAAAACCCCCTGCCCCGTATTTTCACAAAAAGTTTACAAAAAGGCCGTCCGGTCAGTCCGGGCGGCCTTTTTGCATAGGTCATTTATTTATTTTTCAGATACTCGTCGATGCCCTTGGCGGCAACCTTGCCCGCGCCCATGGCGGAGATGACGGTGGCAGCGCCGGTAACGGCGTCGCCGCCGGCGTAGACGCCCTCGCGGGAGGTCAGGCCGTCTTCATTCACGATGATGCCGCCCCACTTCTGGGTCTCAAGGCCCTTGGTGGTGGATTTGATCAGCGGGTTCGGGCTGGTGCCGATGGCAATGACCACGGTGTCTACGTCCAGCACAAACTCAGAGCCCTCAATGGGCACCGGACGGCGGCGGCCCTTTGCGTCGGGCTCGCCCAACTCCATCTTGATGCAGCGAAGGCCGGTGACAAAGCCGTTTTTCGGGTCTCGCGGATCCTCTGGGTTGTGGTAACCCAGCACCTCCACCGGGTTTTGCAGCAGGCGGAAGTCGATTCCTTCTTCCATCGCGTGCTCGACCTCTTCCCTTCTTGCAGGCAGCTCCTCCATCGAGCGGCGGTAGACGATATACACGTGCTCTGCGCCAAGTCTGAGCGCCGTGCGCGCCGCGTCCATCGCCACGTTGCCGCCGCCCACGACCGCGACCCTGCCACCCTTCATAATGGGGGTCACGGGGTCTTCTTGGTAGGACTTCATCAGATTGGACCGCGTGAGGAACTCGTTGGCGGAGTAGACGCCCTTATAGCTCTCGCCGGGGATGTTCATAAAGTTGGGCAATCCCGCGCCGGAGCCGACAAAAACCGCCTCGTAGCCGTCCTCGAACAGCTCGTCGATCGTCAGCGTCTTGCCGATGACCACGTTGGTCTGCACGTCCACGCCCAGGGCCTTGAGCCCATCCACCTCCTTGGCGACGATCGCCTTGGGCAGACGGAACTCGGGGATGCCGTAGACCAAAACGCCGCCGGCGGTGTGCAGGGCCTCGAAGATCGAGACCTGGTAGCCCTTCCGGGCCAGGTCGCCCGCGCAGGTGAGGCCGGAGGGACCCGCGCCGACCACAGCCACCTTGTGGCCGTTGGGCTCGGGCTTGGCGGGCGCTTCGGCGACATGCTCGTTGTGCCAGTCGGCGGCAAAGCGCTCGAGCCTACCGATACCCACAGGCTCAAACCGCACCCCCAGGGTGCATTTGCTCTCGCACTGGGTCTCCTGCGGGCAGACGCGGCCGCAGACGGCGGGCAGACTGGAGGATTGGGAGATAACCTGGTAGGCACCCTCAAAGTCGCCGGTCTTCATTTTGGTGATGAAGTCGGGAATGGCGATATTGACCGGGCAGCCCTGCACGCAGGGACGGTTTTTGCAGTTAAGGCAGCGCTGCGCCTCCTCGATGGCAATTTCCGGGGTGTAGCCCAGGGCCACCTCGTTGAAATTATGGGCCCGGACCAGAGGCTCCTGGGAGGGCATTTCGTGCTTCTTTGGGTTGATGGCCATGATCAGTTGCCTCCTTTCAGCAGGTTGCAGGTCTCTTCGTAGGCGCGGCGCTCAAAGTCGGCGTACATCCGGCCGCGGGACATGGCCTCGTCAAAGTCGACCTCGTAGCCGTTGAAGTCGGGGCCGTCCACGCAGGCAAATTTGGTGACGCGCTTGCCGTCCGCCGGTGCCGTCGATCATAATGGGGTTCATGGACACGGTGACGGGCACGCCGAAGGGCTTGGCCGCCAGGGTGACGAATTTCATCATGATCAAAGGGCCGATGGTGATGATCATATCAAAGGTCTCGCCACTCTCCAGCATTTCCTTTAGAGGCACCGTGACGTTGCCGTGGCGGCCGTAGGAGCCGTCGTCGGTCATGACAAAGAGCCGGTCGGAGCAGGCGCGGAACTCGTCCTCCAGAATCAGCAGGTCCTTGCTGCGGAAGCCAATGATCGAGGTGACCTCCGCCCCCAGACGGTGGAACTCCTGCGCAACGGGCATGGCAATGGCGCAGCCCACGCCGCCGCCCACGATGCAGACCTTTTTGATGCCGTCGGTGTGGGTGGCAACGCCGAGCGGACCGACAAAATCCTGGATAAACTCGCCCTCGTTTTTGGCGTTGAGCAGCGCGGTGGTGGCGCCCACGATCTGGAAGATGATCTTAACGGTGCCCTCCTCGGCGTTGGTGCCGGCAACGGTCAGAGGAATGCGCTCGCCCTCTTCATTGACGCGCAGAATGATGAACTGGCCGGGCTTTGCCTTTTTCGCCACCAGCGGGGCCAGAATCTCCATCTGCGTCACGGTGGGGTTCAATTCTTTTTTGTGCAGGATCTGAAACATCTGTGCCGTCCTTCCTTTCCTTACTGTGTGCATACCATGGATAATTCCATTATATCAGATAAAAACCGGATTGCAAGGGTCTGCCGATCCGGGGGCAAAATTTTCATATCTTCCCACTTCCAAGCATAGGCTGTTGCGACACACAGCTTGGGAGGTGTGAACATGACAGATACCATTGCCAACCGAGCCATGGAGGAGGGCTACTTCATCCTGCGTACCGGCTCCACCGTCCGGGCCGCGGCGGTGTACTTTGACGTGTCCAAATCCACCGTTCACAAGGATCTGACCCTGCGGCTGCGTCAGCTAGACGGAAGACTGTATCACCGGGTTCAGGCGGTTTTGGCCCAGAACAAGGCGCAGCGCCACCTGCGCGGCGGCGAGGCAACCCGAAGAAAGTACCTGGCACTGGCCGCGGAGAAAACGGGACAATGACAGTTTTGCCGATTTTTGCCCCGGATACCACCCTGTTTTTGAAAGATTTTACAAAATTTCACAACCTTTTTTGGACAGATTGACAGCGGTTTTTTGTCGGGGTATAATACAAAGGTAAAAAGCTGTCCTTTATCTTTTCAAAGGGGGAACAGTATGTCATACATCGATGAAGTGATTGCCCAAGTGATCCGGGAGAATCCTGCCGAGCCTGAGTTCCACCAGGCTGTGCGGGAGGTACTGGACTCTCTGCGGGTGATCGTGGACCGTAACGAGGCGGCCATGCGCCGCGTCGCCCTGCTCGAGCGGCTGGTCAATCCGGAACGTCAGATCAAGTTCCGGGTGAGCTGGACCGACGACAGCGGGCAGGTCCGCGTGAACACCGGCTATAGAGTTCAGTTCAACAGCGCCATCGGCCCTTTCAAGGGCGGATTGCGGCTGCATCCCTCGGTGAATTTGGGCATTATTAAATTTCTGGGCTTTGAACAAGTTTTTAAAAACTCTCTGACGGGTCTTCCCATCGGCGGCGCCAAGGGCGGCTCCGACTTTGACCCAAAGGGCAAGTCTGACCGCGAGGTCATGGACTTCTGCCAGAGCTTTATGACCGAGCTTTGCAAGTACATCGGTGAGGACACCGACGTGCCCGCCGGTGACATCGGCACCGGCGCACGAGAGATCGGCTTCCTATTCGGCCAGTACAAACGCATCACGGGCAGCTTTGAGGGCGGCGTACTCACCGGAAAGGGCTTGAGCTACGGCGGCTCTTTGGCCCGTCGGGAGGCCACAGGCTACGGCCTTTTATACATCACCCGGCAGCTTCTTCGTACCCGGGGACTGGAGCTTGCAGACAAGACCGTCTCGGTATCCGGCGCAGGCAACGTGGCGATCTACGCCATCGAAAAGGCCCAGCAGCTCGGCGCAAAGGTGGTCACCTGCTCAGACTCCAACGGTTGGATCTATGACCCCGAGGGCATTGACCTTGCAGCGCTGAAAACCATCAAGGAGGTCCGGCGGCAGCGTCTGACCGCCTACACCGACTTCC
This sequence comes from uncultured Eubacteriales bacterium, assembly GCA_900316335.1. Classification (GTDB taxonomy): domain Bacteria; phylum Bacillota; class Clostridia; order Oscillospirales; family Oscillospiraceae; genus JAFRPC01. The sequence continues at coordinate 26,795 of ONCN01000007.1, forward strand.
GCCCCAACGCCGAGTATCACTCCGGCCGCGGTGTGTGGCAGGTACCGGTGGATATTGCCTTGCCCTGCGCCACACAAAACGAGCTGACGCTCGACGACGCCAGGGCCTTGAAGGCCAACGGCGTGCTGGCCGTTGCCGAGGGCGCCAACATGCCCTCGACCCGGGAGGCAACGGATTACTTCCTGGAAAACGGCGTGCTCTTCCTGCCCGGCAAAGCGGCCAACGCCGGCGGCGTTGCCACCTCCGCGCTGGAAATGAGCCAGAACTCCGAGCGCCGTCCCTGGTCGTTTGAGACCGTGGACCACAAGCTTGAGGACATTATGATCCGCCTGTTTGCCAACATCGACGAGGCCGCGCGGACCTATGGGCTCGAAGGCAACTACGTAGCCGGCGCCAACATCGCAGGCTTTGAGCGCGTCCGGGCTGCCATGAACGCCCAGGGCATCATCTGAACAAAGAAAACTATATTGACAATACAAAGGAGCGAACCTACATGAGAACCATCGGAACCGTAGTCAGAGGCGTGCGTGCCCCCATCATCCGGCAGGGCGACGACATCGCCAAAATCACCGCTGAGGCCGTCCAGGCTGCCTGGGCAGAGGCCAACATCGTTCCCCAGGACAAGGACGTGGTCGCAGTCACCGAGTCTGTGGTGGCAAGATCTCAGGGCAACTACGCCACCATCCAGCAGATCGCAGCCGACGTCAAGGCCAAGACCGGCGGCGGCACGGTGGGCGTGGCCTTCCCCATTCTCAGCCGCAACCGCTTCTCTTTGCTGCTCAAGGGCATGTCCCTGGCCTGCGAGAAGGTGGTTCTGCTCCTCTCCTACCCCTCTGACGAGGTGGGCAACCATCTGGTGGACTGGGACCGGCTGGACGCGGCCGGGGTCAACCCCTATTCCGACGTGCTGACCGTGGCGGATTTCCGCGAGAAGTTCGGCCACATCCTGCACCCCTTCACCGGCGTGGACTACATTGATTTCTACACCGAGCTTATCGAGTCCTGCGGCGCCAAGGCCGAGGTTTTGCTGGGCAACCGGGTCCAGACCCTGCTCGACTATACCGACGCTGTGATCACCTGCGACATCCACACCCGCGCCCGCTCCAAGCGTCTTCTTAAGGCCGCCGGCGCCAGAGTCGTTCTGGGCCTGGACGACATCCTCACCGCTCCCGTGGACGGCAGCGGCTACAACCCCGCCTACGGTCTTCTGGGCTCGAACAAGGCCACCGAAGAGACCGTGAAGCTCTTCCCCAGAGACTGCACCGACGTGGCGCAGCGGATCAGCGATCTGCTCAGCCAGGCCTCCGGCAAGAAGATCGAGGCCATGGTCTACGGCGACGGCGCGTTTAAGGATCCCGTCGGCAAGATCTGGGAGCTGGCTGACCCCGTGGTCTCCCCCGGCTACACCCAGGGCCTGGTCGGTACGCCCAACGAGCTGAAGCTGAAGTATCTGGCAGACAACGACTTTGGCGATCTGTCCGGCGAGGCCTTGAAGGAGGCCATCTCCGACCGCATCCGCCACAAGACCGGCGAAAGCCTGGTCGGCAACATGGCCGCCCAGGGCACCACGCCCAGACAGCTCACCGACCTCATCGGCTCTTTGTGCGACCTGACCTCCGGCTCCGGCGACAAGGGCACCCCCATCATCTATATCCAGGGCTATTTTGACAACTACACCAACGAGTAATACCGACAGGAGGTACCTATGCTGATCCGAACCGCAAAAGAAGACGTTGAAAAGATCCTGTTTACCCCCGAGCAGATCCAGGCGAGAGTTGCCGAGCTCGGCAAGGAGCTGGACGCCCAGTTTGGCGACAAGCATCCTCTGATGCTCTGCGTGCTGCGCGGCGCCGCCTTCTTCTTCACCGATCTGTGCCGCGCGATGGAGTGCCATATGGATATGGACTTCATCTCCGCCTCAAGCTACTTCAAGGGCACCAAGTCCTCCGGTACCGTCCGCCTGCTCAAGGACACCGTCTTTGACGTAGAGGGCCGCCACATCATTCTGGTGGAGGATATCATCGACTCCGGTCTGACCCTGATGTACCTGGAAAAGCTCTTCCAGACCCGGAACCCCGCCTCTATCACCACGGTGGCCTTCCTGGACAAGGACACCGGCAAGCCCGACCGCAACAGCGTGGATTACTACGGCTTCAAGATCCCCGATGAGTTCGTCATCGGCTATGGCCTTGACTTTGCCGACTATTACCGCAATCTGCCTTACATCGGCGTCATCCGCCCCGAGTGCTACGAATAAGGAGAGAGTATGGAACTGTTAAAGCAGCGCATCCGGACCGAGGGCAAGGTTCTGCCCGGCAACATCATCAAGGTGGACGGTTTTCTGAACCATAGAGTCGACTGCGCTTTTTTGGGCCAGATCGCCGACGCCTTTGCCGAGATCTTTGACATCAGCAAGGTGGACGTGATTTTGACCGCCGAGGCAAGCGGCATCGCCCTGGCCGCCATCTGCGGTCTGAAGTGGGGCAAGCCCATGATCTTTGCCAAAAAGGCCAAGTCTGACAACATTGAGGGCGGCCTGTACAAGAGTGACATCATGTCCTACACCTACGGCAAAAAGGTCACGTTAATTCTCGCCAAGCAGTGGCTCCCCCCAAGGACCCACGTGCTGATCATCGACGACTTCATGGCCCGCGGCGAGGCCGTGCGCGGCCTGTGCGAGCTGGTGGGCGAATCCGGCGCATATCTGGAAGGCATCGGCATCGCCGTGGAAAAGGGCTTCCAGGGCGGCGGCGACCGTCTGCGCGAGACCGGTTTGAACTACCATGCTCTGGCTGTGATCGACAGTGTGGAGGAAGGCAACATCGTCTTCCGGGAAGATTGAGTTTGGATCTAATACAGGAGGATATATCAATGGAGCAAAACAAGAGACCCGAAACTATGACCAGAATTACCACCCCCGCCCTGGCCCAGGCATTCATCGATGAGCAGATCGCCGCCCTGCGCGCGCAGATCGGCGACAAAAAGGTCCTGCTGGCCCTCTCCGGCGGCGTGGACTCCTCTGTTGTGGCTGCGCTTCTGATCAAAGCCATCGGCAAGCAGCTTGTGTGCGTGCATGTGAACCACGGTCTGCTGCGCAAGGGTGAGCCCGAGCAGGTCATCCGCGTCTTCCGCGACGAGCTGGGCGCTGAGCTGATCTATGTGGACGCTGTGGATCGCTTCCTGGACGCGCTGGCCGGTGTGGCCGAGCCCGAGAAGAAGCGCAAGATCATCGGCAAGATCTTCATTGACGTCTTCGCCGAGGAAGCTCGGAAGCTCGACGGCATCGAGTTTTTGGCGCAGGGCACCATCTACCCCGACATTCTCGAGTCCGGCCCCGTGAAGTCGCACCACAATGTGGGCGGCCTGCCTGAGGATCTGAACTTTGAGCTGGTTGAG
>ONCN01000094.1 GCA_900316335.1 uncultured Eubacteriales bacterium
CCGGAGCTGCGCTGCACCCTGGGCCGGGAGACCGCCGTCCAAAAAATGACCTGGACCGAGGACGGCTGGCTGCGCCTTGCCTGCGGCGGCTGCCTGCCCCAGACCAGGGTCCCGGCCTCTGCGCTGCCCGACTGGCAGGGGGAGACCCTGCCGGAGCTGGACGAGTTTACCGGGCCGGCGCTGCGTGCGGACTACTACAGCCCCCGGTGGGAGGCTTGCCGCTTTGCCGCGCTCCGGGCCGGGCGTCTGGTGCTCACGGGGCATGAGTCCTTGTGCTCGCTGCACCACACGGCGCTGGTTGCCAGAAAGCTCACCAGTCTCAACTGCGTGGCCCAGACCCGCATGGACTTCTCCCCCGCGACCTATCACCACGCCGCCGGGCTGGTGCTATACTATGACAACATGAACTACGCCTTCCTCTCCAAGACCTGGGACGACGAGCTGGGCCAGGTTTTGATCTTGCGGCGGCTGGAAAACGGCGTGCGCAGCGACAGCCCTGCCGTGCCCGTTGAGACTGCGCCGCTCAGCCTGCGCCTGGAGATCCGTGGCCGCAGCGCCGTCTTCTCCTGGTCGGGCGACGGTCTGGTCTACGCGCCCATCGGCCCGGTTTTGGACACCTCCACGTTCTCAGACGAGTACTGCACCTACGGCGAGTTCACCGGCACCATGGTCGGCCTTGCCTGCGAAGACAGCCTGCTGCACGAGCGCAAGGCGGCCTTCGACTGCTTCAAGCTGGAAAACAAGGACCCGGCATGACCGGGTCCCGGCACGCAAAACCCCCGCGGCATTAGAGCGGGATTACATCGCAGCGTTCTCCTCGGCGATCTTGGCGGCGACCTCTTCCTCGGAGAGGTAGGCGGAGGGAGCGGGCTCCACGCCGCGGTTCCACTCGATCACGTTGACCAGGTAGAAGGTCAGCGCGCTGAGCAGGCAGCCGAAGACCACGGGCAGCATCAGCAGCACCGGGTCACCCTTGCCGATGAGCTGCCAGATAATGAAGCCCACCGTACCGGTGATGATGGAGATGATGCCGGAGTTTTTGGTGGCCTTGGGTACGGCCAGGCCCAGGCCGTAGGCGGCGAAGGGACCTGCGCAGCGGATGCCGAAGGCGAAGGTGTTCATTGCCACGATGGACACGCCGAACAGGGAGATCAGCATGGCGATCACCGCGGCAATGACGTTGCAGATTCGAGTCCAGAATATGGTCTGTTTTTCGGTGAGCTTCTTTTTGCCGCCAAAGCCCGGATACAGGTCGTTGATGACCATGGTGGACATACACAGCAGGTTGGAGTCAGCCGAAGACATGGTGGCGCAGATGATGGCCGCGGAGATCAGGCCCGTGACCAGGCCGGGCGCGAAGGCGCCGGTGACGACCATCATGGAGTTGGAGCCGTTCTCTGCCAGGGCGGGGAGCTGATCCTTCAGAGCGAAGGCGGCCAGGCCCAGCAGGGTGGGGAAGATGGACATTGCGGCCATCAGCACGGCGGACAGGAAGGACGCGTTGCGGGCGGTCTTCTCGTCCTTGGCGGTCTCAAAGCGGGAGACCATTTCAGGTCCTGCCAGGAACGTGCAGAAGTAGTTGAAGATGTAGCCGATGATGGATGCCCAGCCGATGGCGGTAAAGCTCAGCTTGGCAGGCGGCAGCTTTGCGGAGATGGCAGCCCAGCCGCCGGCGCTCTTGAGCACGATGGGGGTGGCAATGGCCAGGCCCACCAGGATGATCAGGAACTGCACCAGGTCGGAGATCTGGTCTGCGATCATGCCGCCCATGGTGGTGTAGAGGATGATGACGATGCCCGCGAAGATCAGGCAGACGTTCAGGGGAATGCTGGGGATCAGGGCGTTGATGACGCTGCCGGAGGCGGCGATCTGGGATGAAGTCAGGCAGAACAGGGACAGGACGCTCAGCACGGCGGTGAAGTTGCTGGAGAACTTGCCGAACCGGCGGCCCACGACCTCGGGGATGGTGACGGCCATGGTTTTACGGATCTTGGGTGCGAAGTAGGCCAGCGGGATCATGGCGATGGAGGCTGCCAGCACATACCAGCAGGCGCTCATGCCCCATGCGCCAAAGGCCTTTTGGGCAAGACCGGTGGTGCAGCCGCCGCCGATGTTGTTGGCGGACAGGGAGAAGGCCACCATAAACAGGCCCATCCGGCGACCGGCAACCACATAGTCTTTGGAGTTTTTGATTTTCAGCTTGCTGACCAGGAAGCCAACAATCAGCATGCCAATCAAATACGCGGACACGATGATCAGTGGGATTGTCTGTACTTGCATATTCTCTCCTCCTAAATTTTTCTGCCGGGCACTCAGTCCCGGGCAGTTTCAGTATATCGTGATTTATGTAAAAAACCAACCGCTTTCTCAAAAATTGTTAATTTTAGTAAAAAATACCTCAAACGTTTATGCAGAACACACAAACGCTTGAGGTATTTTTCTTTATGGGGTGTCCTCGGTGGCGTCGTGGGCCACCTCATAGGGCCAATCGGACAGGCCGCCCAGGTTGTAGACGCGGGTGTAGCCAAGCTCCATGGCGGTCTCCATTGCGCTTTGCGCCCGCACGCCCGCCTTGCAGTAGAAGATCAGCTCCGTCCCGGTGTCCGGCACCAGCTCGGGCAGCCGCTCGGCGATCTCGCCCACGGGGATATGCAGGGCGCCGGGGATATAACCTTCGTCGATCAGCTCCTGCTGCTCGCGCACGTCCACGATGATCGCGCCGTTTTGCTGGTCGTACTGCGCCTGCTCGGCCTGGATGCGCTCTTGCCGAAGCTCCTGCGCGTCGATCACCTGGCAGAAGAAATCCTCGCCCACGACCAGGACCTTGTCCTGCGTTACGGCCACAGCGGTGAGATCTCCGGCTCCGGGCAGGCTGCGGCTTTGGTTGCAGTTCATGCAGTCGGGGATCGTGAGGACCTGCCCGCCGTCGGCCGCGCCCAGGATCTGGTCGATGCTGAAGGCCAGGTCGTTGATGCGCAGCATCACGTCCGGGTCGGGGTATGCGCCGTTGATCTGGGCCAGGGCCTTTTCCATCCAGACCTCGGTTTCCTCGGTATACATCAAAACCGGGATGTTGGGGTTGTCGGCATGGTAGCCCAGCACAAAGAAGGTGGAGCCGGCCGGAACCAGCCCGGTAAACACATAGACGGGGTAGAGCCCCTCATACAGCTCGTTGAAGTTCTGCGCAAGCCAGTCGTCGCCGTCCTCTGAAACAAAGACGTCGGTCTGCCGGCTGATGGCAAGCACGTGGCTGTCGTTCACCGTGAGCGCAAGCAGCGAAACAGGCTGCCGGGGCAGCAGATCCTCCCAGCTTGCGCCCTGGTCCTGCGTGCGGTAGACATGTCCGTCTTTTGTGCCGACGTAGAGCGCGCCGTCCAAAACAGCCGCGCCGACAAGATCGGTCTGGGCCGGAGCCGGAACGGGGGCAAACCCGGTCCCGTCGCCGCTGATAAGCAGCGTGCCGTTCGCGCCGCTGACCACGCACAGGGTCCCGTCGGTCCACACAGAGGCAAGATCCGCCTCGGTGCCGGCGTCGAGCGTCGTCACACTGCCATCAAGGCCGATCTGATCCAGCCGCCCGCCGGTGCCCACAGCCAAAAAACCGTCCCCCCAGATCGCGGCGTCGGTGTAGCCGGGCTTGACCGCCTCTTCCGGCGGCAGGGTGGTGGCAGGCGTGGTTTCGGTCGGCGCGGTGGTTTCGGTCGGCGCGGTGGTCTCGGGCGTCTCGGTCGGCGTCTCGGCGGGGGCACAGCCGCACAGCAGCGCCAGGGCCATCACGAGAGCCGCCAAACGGAACAATACAGCGTGTTTCACAAAAGTCAAGCCTCCTTGCCGGGGATCCCCGGCCCCGGAGCAGCAGTGCCCGGGCAGTTTGGTTACTCATTATTCTACCACCTGAACAGGTAGGTTTCAACTGCACGGTAAAAAATCGTCACTGTGCACAATCCAAGCTGCATGGATTTATGCACAGTGACAACTTTTCTCAGCCGCGCCTCGTCGTGAGCCGCGCCTTCCACCACGAACCGAAGACCAGAAGCTCCGCCAGCACGCACACGGGCAGGGCCGCCAGGATATCCACCACCGAGTGCTGCTTGACAAAGGTTGTTGCAATGCTGATGAGGATAGCCAGAGCCACCACCACCGGCTTGGACCAGCGGGGCACCGAGCGGGCCTTGCACCAGGTTGAGGCGATGCCCACCGAGTAGGCCACGTGCAGCGACGGGCACACGCCCGTGGGCGTGTCAACGGTGTAGATGAAGGCCATCAGCCGGGTCAGCAGATTGTCGCGCGGAAAGGTCTCCGGCCGCAGAAGCTGGATGCTGGGGTAGAGAATGTAGGCCGTCATTGCCACCACCTGGGTGATGATGATGAAGATCGAGAGCGTTCGGAAGCTGGGGATGTCATACAAAAAGAAGTACAAAAGCGAGCCTGCCACCAGCAGATACCAGAACGTATAGGGGATGAGGAACAGCTCGCAGAAGGGGATCTTGTCGTCGAGCGCGCAGTGGATCACGTGGCAGCGCTCCGGCGGGATCAGGTTTTCTGTGAGTACATAGAGTAAAAAATACCCCACCCAACCCAGAAGCAGCAGCATATGCCGGTATTCGGGGTCGCGGAGCTTGGAAAAGCGGAACTTGCGATAGTCAACGACGGGTTTTTTCATGGGTCTGATACCTCTGCGGGGACGTTCTTTGGATAATCTTTTTTCGGAATATTGCGGTAGGGGACCACCGTGTGGGGCGGCAGAGCCAGAGCAAGCTCAGTCACCCGGTCCATCAGCGCGCGGCAGATCGTGTCACGCTGTGTGCGCATGGGAACCGTGGGGTCAAACCGCACAGGCGGGCCGAAGACCACCATCTTCAGCCTGGGCGCAATATACATGGGCACAAAGGACAACACCTTCCCGGTCTTTTTGTAATAGGTCCGGGCAACGTCTGTGAAGTGCGACTGGAAGTGATAGACAACGTTGTTGTAGCGCCGGTCCTCCTCGGGGAAGATCACCACGCTCTTGCCGTCCTCCAGGGTCTGCACGGTCTGGCGGAAGGTCTCAAGGATGCGGGTGTCGTGGTAGACGGGGATGGTCTCCGCCTGGTTGAAGATCAACACCGACAGCGGCGTGATCAGATGGGCCAGCACCCGGTAGAAGGGGTGCGTCCACGCGGGCTTTTGGGACCAGAAGTCCTGAAAGGCGTAGGCCGCCACCTCGCTGCGCTCCATCATGGCGCTGGCACACCAGGTCTTGCGCGGCACGGGCATATAAAGCTCCGCCACAATGGGGCCGTTCATCTGGGTGTGGTTACCGACAAAAATCACGGGCTCGTCCGGGATCTGGTCCAGCCCCTGCAAGGTAGGCTTGGGATAGACCAGCCGGATGCTGCCCCGGATCGCCCGGTACAGGGGCGAGACTGGTTTGCGAGTCATTCTGTTTCCTCTTTCATTTCAATAGTGCTATTATACTCCCGAAGTGCTGCAAAAGCAACAGACAGATGGGCGAAAAAAGAGCAAAATGCCGCACTTTTGCCCTGGTTTGCGCCGCATTTGTCCCGGTTTTTTGGCCCGGGCTTGCAATTTTTGCCGTTTCGGTGTAGACTATGAAAAAAGGAAGAGGAGGCATAGCCATGGCAAGGATGCGCACCGTAACGCTTACGACCAAGGCGGGCGAAGCCCTCGATGACAGGCCCTGGCAGGCCTATCCCCGGCCCCAGCTTCGCCGGGAACGCTGGATCAACCTCAACGGACGCTGGGACTATGCAGAAAGCCGCAGCCATCCGCCGGCGTGCTATGACAAGACCATCCTGGTCCCCTTCTGCCCGCAAAGCGCGCTCTCAGGCATTGGGCATCACCCTGACGAGCGGGCCACGCCCTGGCTTTGCTACCGCACAAGCTTCACCCTGTCTGCGCTGCCCGAGGGACAGTCGCTGCTGCTCCACTGCGGCGGCGTGGACCAGACGGCCGTTGTGGTCTGCAACGGCAAGACCCAGGGCCGGTGTACCCCGCTTTTGGAGGGCGGGCTGACCATTCGGCTGGACGCCGTCCGGCCGGGCGAGAACGAGCTGTGCCTGTTTGTACAGAGCGATCTGCGCGACAAGAGCATCCCCTACGGCAAAAAGACGCTGCGCCGCGGCGGGATGTGGTACACCCCCGTGTCCGGCATCTGGCAGACGGTCTGGCTTGAGTGGGTCCCCCGGGCGCACATCACCCGGCTGGAGATCACCCCGACCCTGACCGCCGCCCGCATCCGGGTCTGGATGACGGACCCGGCGCACGAAGCAGAATACCCCGCGCCGGAGGGCAGCCTTTTGTTTGCGGGCAAGCGCTGGCCGCTTGTAAACGGCGAGACCGAGCTGCACCCGGCCGAGCCGCATCTCTGGACCCCGGAGGATCCGCACCTGTATGCCTTCTGCGTCCAGGCGGGCGAGGATCAGGCGGAGTCCTATTTTGCGCTGCGCACCGTGGCCGTGCAGCGCATCGGCGGCAAGATGCGTATCGTGCTCAACGGCAAGCCTGTGTTTTTCCATGCCCTGCTCGACCAGGGCTATTGGCCCGACGGGCTCTACACGCCCGCATCCCCGGCGTGCTACGCCGAGGATATCCTGGCCGCCAAGGCCCTGGGCTTCAACACCCTGCGCAAGCATATCAAGATCGAGCCGGAGCAGTTCTACTATGACTGCGACCGGCTGGGCATGCTGGTGTTCCAGGACTTTGTGAACAACGGCAGCTATCACTATATCCGGGACACGGTCCTGCCCACCCTGGGCCTGCTGCACTGGCCGGAGCGGCTGCTTATGCGTACAAAGCTGGAAAAAGAGCGGTTTTTGTCGCATATGGACGCCACCGTCCGGCGGCTTGGCAGCCACCCCTGCGTGGTCTACTGGACCATCTTCAACGAGGGCTGGGGCCAGTTTGACAGCTCCGCCTGCTATGCGCGCCTCAAGCGGCTGGATCCCACCCGGATCATCGACGCCACCTCCGGCTGGTTCTTCGAGGGCAAGACGGACGTGGACAGCCGTCACGTCTACTTCAAGCCCTTCCGTGTGCCCAAGACCGACAAGCCCGTGATCCTCTCGGAGTTCGGCGGATACGTCTGCAAGCTCCCGGCGCACAGCTTCAATCTGGACAAGACCTACGGCTATAAGCTTTTCCCGGATGAAAAGACCATGCAGGCCGCGCTGATCGAAAAATATGAGACCGAGATTTTGCCTGCCATTCCCCAAGGCCTGTGCGGGGCCGTCTGGACCCAGCTCACCGACGTCGAGGACGAGACAAACGGCCTTCTGACCTATGACCGCAGGGTCTGCAAGCCGGACCCCGGCCCCATGCAGGCGCTTGCAGCCCGCCTTGCTGCCGCCATCGGCGGGTAGGACCGGGCTTTCCGGCCGCGCTGCGGCCGTTGCTTCCACAGGAGAACGCTATGACACAAAACCATCCGGAGTCCCGGCGGGAGGACGTATCCGCCGCCGCAAGGCTCCTGCAGGCCGCCTTTTCGCAGGCGCCGCGGCTGGATGAGCCCGCGTGGCTTCTGGCCAGATATTACCACCGCGGCCTGCTTTCGCGGCTCGGGGCGGCGCGGAAGCTGCCCCAGCTTCGGGACAACCAGATCACGGGCCTGCTCAACAGCTTCTATGCCCTGGCGCAGCGCCCCGGCGCGCAAGCGCCCCACCGGGAGCTGGTCAGCTTTTTGAAGCTGTGCCCCTGGGTGGATCGCCACCCCAGAGCGCCGATTTTGAACCGTCTGCGCCAGGAATATCCCCGCGTTTTGCTGGCCCTTGCCAGGCGGGAGCTGGAGAGCTTTGCCGCCCTGCGCCCCGAGGCCGACGCCGCGGAGCTGCTGCGCAGCCGCGATTTCCCTGTGACCCAGCTTTTGGAGCAGGGGCTTGAGACAGTCTATGCCGTCTGGTATATCCCAAGGGCCATCCGCTCGAGTCTCAAGCTGCTCATCGCACTCAACCCGCGCGACGAATATCCCCAGGCCCGCGCCATGCGCCGCCACTTTGTGATCCATGTGGGCGGCACCAACACCGGCAAGACCTACGCCGGCTTTCAAAAGCTGATCCGGGCCGGCACCGGGGTGTATCTCGGCCCCTTGCGCCTGCTGGCGCTCGAGGCGCAGGACTATCTGCTCGGCGCCGGGGTCCAGTGTGGACTTACCACCGGCGAAGAGGAGGATCTGCGCCCCACCGACACCCATGTGGCCGCCACCGCCGAAAAGCTGGATCTGGACGCCTGGTATGAGTGCGCCGTGATCGACGAGTGCCAGATGATCGCAGACCCGCAGCGCGGCTACGCCTGGACGCGGGCCATTTTGGGCATCCGGGCCAAGGAGATCCACCTTTGCTGCGCCCCCGAAGCGCAGAGCCTGCTGATCCGGCTGATCCAGTCGTGCCGCGACAGCTATACGCTCGAGCAGCACCGGCGCAAGACCCCCCTTGTGGTCATGAACCACACCATCGAGCCCGCCGCCGTCCGGCCGGGCGACGCGCTGATCACCTTTTCCAAGGTGGGCGTGCTCACCGTGGCCGAGCAGCTTCGCCAGGCGGGGAAGGAGCCCGCCATCATCTACGGCGCGCTGCCCTATGCCACCCGCCGCCGCCAGATGGAGGGCTTTTTGGAGGGCCGGATGGAGTACGTGGTCTCCACCGACGCAATCGGTATGGGCCTCAATCTGCCCATCCGCCGCATCATCTTTATGGAGACGGAAAAGTTTGACGGCACCCAGCGCCGCCCGCTCAAGCCCGAGGAGATCCAGCAGATCGCCGGCCGCGCAGGGCGCTACGGGATGTACAACAAGGGCTTTGTCGGCGCGACCGAGGACCTGGACGTTATCCGCGACGCGCTGCAAACGCAGATCCCCCCGCTGACCGAGGCGGTGGTAGGCTTTTCGGATCTGGTGCTGCAGGTGGACTACGATCTTTTGGAGGTCCTGATCCAGTGGAACAAGATGCCGACGGTCAAGCCCTACGTAAAGCTGGATATTTCGCGCTACATCCAGATCATCACCAAAATGCGCGAAAACGGCTATCATCTGCCCAAGGAGCTGGAGCTGCGGGCCGCGAATATCCCCTTTGACGAGACAGAGCCCGCCCTGATGGAGACCTTTTTCCATTATCTGTACTGCTATCAGCAGGGGCTTGGCATCCAGCAGCCCGGTATCGGGGAGGACGGCCAAAGCCTGCAGGCGCTGGAGCTGTACTGCCGCAAGCTGGATCTCTATTTTTCCTTCTGCCGCTCGTTCGGCCTGCCTGTGGACGAGGACCGGCTTTATGACAGCCGTGAGGACGCCGCCGAGGAGATCAACGAGATCCTGCTGCACCGCCTGCGCTCCAATATCCTGTTCTGCCAAAGCTGCGGCGCGCCCCTCCCCCTCGGCGACCGCCGCCGCTTCTGCGCCGCCTGCTACCGCCGAACCGGCACCTGGCGCGGCTAA